>NZ_NOIW01000075.1:0-27120 GCF_002708645.1 Sphingobium sp. IP1 | reverse complement strand
GGAGGGGGTTAGGGGGGTGGGCTGGACGTTGCCATAGCCCACCCCGCTGCGACTAACGCGCTGCGCGCGCAAGTCTCGCTCCCCCTCCCGTTTACGGGAGGGGAATGGCGGGAAACCACCCCACTCCGTCATCCCAGCGAAGGCTGGGATCTCACTTTTCTTAGCGCTGAAAAGAACAGAGAGATGCCAGCCTTCGCTGGCATGACGGGATGGGAGACCGTCTGTCCTCCCCCCAAAAAAACAGCGTTGGGCCATTCCGCATGCTGGACCTGCGCCAGCACCCGTCAGACCCCCCAAACAAAAAGGGCGCCCTGGTCTCCCGTGGCGCCCTTTCAGCATTAGAACTTGTAGTTCGCGCTGATCGTGAAATTGCGCGGGGCGCCGTAGCGATACTGGCTGAACGAACCGGCCTGGCTGTAATATTTCTTGTCGAACAGATTTTCGACATTGGCCTGGAGCTGCAGCTGCTCGGTCACGGCATAGCGCGCCATCAGGCTGACCAGAGTATAGCCGTCCTGCTGGAAGCGGAAGGGCACGGCCGGCGTGGTGCCGGGGATGGTGCCGTCCGAATAGGCCTTGCTGCGATAATTGACGCCGCCACCGACGGTCAGGCCGGTCAGCACGCCGGGCAGGTCATAGGTGGTGAAGATCTTGAGCAGCTTGCGCGGCTGCGCGGTGTTCACGTCATTGCCGTCCGGATCCTCGATCTTGAACTGGCTGTAGCTGGCATTGACGTTCCAGCCCGGCAGCGGCTGGCCGGTGGCTTCCAGTTCGAAGCCCTTGCTCGTCACGCCCTCGACCGCGCGATAGGGCTGGAAGGTCTGGCCGTTCAGGATGATTTCCGGGCCGTCCATCTCGCCGACATTATCCTGCTCGATGCGGAACAGCGCGATCGAGGTCTGCAGCGCATCGCCAAAGAAGCTGCTCTTGAGGCCGATTTCATAGGCGGCGCCGTTCAGCGGATCGAGCAGGCGCTGTTCGCGGTCATAGCGGTTCTGCGGCTGGAAGATCTTGGTATAGCTGGCATAGACGCGATGGTTCGACGTGATGTCGTACAGCGCGCCGACATAGGGGATGAACACATTGTCGTCGCCATAGTCGCTCGGCCCGCTCCAGGCGAAGCCGCGCTGGTTCCAGCTGGCGATGCGGCCGCCCAGGATGACCTTGAACGGATCGGCCACGTTCAGGCGGAACGCGCCATAATAGCCGGTCTGCTCGATCCGTTCCTGTTCGTTGCGCACCGCGTCGGTGCCCCAGACCGGCTCGGGATAGGGCACGCCTTCCTGGCCGATCACCGGCACGTCCGTCAGCCAGGGCGAGGGCGCCACATAATTGTCGGTGTGCCGCTTCAGCACGCTGTGCAGCGCGCCCAGCACGACCTCATGATCGCGGCCGAACAGCGCCACCTGGCCCTTCAACTGGGCGTCGATGCTGTTCTGGATGCTTTCGCCCTTGGACTTGTAGGGGTTGGTGCCGTCCATCGTGCCGGTCGCCTTGTCGACGCCGCCATAGAGATACAGAAGCTGCGTATCGCCGGTGGTCTTGAGCCGGTTGTAATTGGCGGTCAGGTTCCAGCGATCGCCAAATTCCTGGCGCACCGTGGCATAGATATTCTGGTTGGTGGTGTTCCAGTAGGTCCAGTCCGCCGCCGTGGTCTGCGACCGGGGCAGGTCGGTCAGCGTGCCGTCGGTGTAGAAGGTGGGCAGCGCGCCCCAGGTCGCGCCCTTGGGCTTGCTGTCCTGGTGGCTCATGCCGACGCGGACCAGCGTGCTATCGGTGACGTCGGCCTCGACCACGCCATAGAGCACCCATTTCTTGCGGTCCTGAATGTCGATGAAATAGTCGCCCTTTTCATAGCGGCCGACCAGCCGGGCGCGGATGCGGCCATCGGCGGTCAGCGCGCCGCCAATGTCGGCCGACAGGCGCCAGGTGTTCCAGCTGCCGAAGCTGGCATTGGCATAGCCGGTCAGGTCGGTGGCATCGGCATGCTTGCGCACCAGGTTGACCGACGCGGACGGATCGCCCGCGCCCGACAGCAGGCCGGTCGCGCCGCGCACGACCTCGATCCGTTCATAGATGGACACGTCGATGCTGGTCTCGCCATTGCCACCGGCCAGCGTCCAGGCGGCGGGCACGCCGTCGACCTGGGTGTTGCGGATCTCGAAGCCGCGCGCGTAGAAGCTGTTGCGCACGTCGTCGACTTCGTTGGCGGATACGCCCACCGCATTGGTGATGACGTCCTTCACGCTGATCAGATTCTGGTCGAGGATGCGCTGCGCGGTCATGATGCTGACCGACTGCGGGGTTTCCTGCACCGTCAGGCCCAGGCCGGTCGCGGTGTCGATCTTGTCGGGCAGCGTATAGGTGCCGGTGACGACGATCTGGTCGTCGCGATTCTCATCGGCCGGTGCGGCATTGGTCTGGGCGGCGGCGGGAAGGGCGACGACGCATAGTGCGACGCCGGCAAGCCAGTGATATTTGGACAGCATGAAGACCCCTGTTTTCTGGTAGGAAATTGGGCGTCGTCCTAAGCGGTATTGCGAGGCGATCGCAACAATAATGCGAATGCGTCGCAATGCTATTTTGCGCAAAATATGCGAATATTTCCGTCTGTGACGATAATGCCACAGTTGGTGCCGTCGACCGGCGGGTGATGCGCGTTGCGGCTGCGGCCGGTCGAGGCGTCCATCGGCCTGCTTCCGCACGCCCACGCAGACCGGATCGTCAAATAATGTTTCAAGTCAATGGCATGAAAGCGCAAAAATAGAAATTCGGAATTTGTTCCACGCGGACGCTGATTTTTGTTTCACAACAAGAGGGGGCTTCATCGCGAAGTGTGATGGAAATCTATAGCTGTTCTGGCTCAAGTGGATCGCGTTAACACTTTCGGTCTTCGCCTTCGTTTCGTCGCATCATCCACTCATCTGGCCTGCGCAACACGGCCGGAACACGGGCTGTTCATGCAGCAGAAAGCCGGACACGAACAGGCAATGTGTCTGGCGCATCCCACGGCGCCAAGACGTCAAAATTTATGAAGGTCAGAAGAAGGGGGTTCTGACGGCCGGAAACGCCACCAGGCGGCCGCCGTCGGACGACAAGCTGCAATGCTGCAGGCCCGACCGATCGAGAAGTGAAGGAGCAGCGTGATGCCTATCATGTCCAAAAACCAAAAATATCTTGTGATGCTTGCCCTGCTGGCCGGGGCCGCTCCGGCCGCCGTCGTGGCGCAGGACCAGGCCCAGGACGCGCCGCCGGCCGATGTGTCGGCCAGTGTCGCCATGCCGGCCGCCGAACTGACGGAGGGGCCCGAGATCAAGGGCATCATCTCCGCGCGCAGCGGCGACCGGATGCAGGTGACCGCCGCCGACGGCAGCAAGAGCGTCATCACCATCAATGACGATACCAAGATCAGCGCCAGCAAGGGGCTGTTCGGCCTTGGCCGCGACCATCTGGCCGCGACATCGCTGCTGAACGGTCTGCCGGTGACGGTGAAGACCCTGCAGGCCGGCGAAGGGCTGCTCGCCAGCAAGATCGCCCTGCAGAACAAGGATCTCAAGACCGCGTCGATGATCAACAACGGCACGGCCCAGCGGTTCGACGAACAGACCGCCGCGACCGAGGCGCTGCGCGGCCGCATGGGCGAGATCGACCAGTATAATGTGAAGGGTACGACCAACGTCAATTTCGACACCGGCAAGGCGGTGCTGTCGGATCAGGCGAAGAATGACCTCTGCGCCGCGGCGACCTCGGCCAATGGCATGAGCAACGCGCTGCTGCTGGTCGTGGGCTATACCGACTCCACCGGCGGCGAAGAGCTGAATCAGGAACTCAGCGAAAAGCGTGCCTCGCGCGTGGTCAATTATCTGCAGCAGGCCTGCGGCTGGAAGCCCTATCGCATGCTGACCCCGACCGGCATGGCCGAGGCCGATCCGGTGGCCAGCAACGACACGATCGAGGGCAAGGCGCAGAATCGCCGCGTCGCGGTCAATATCCTCGTCAGCAAGGCCGTCGACGGCCTCTGACACCTGCGGGGTGGGCCCTTGCCCACCCCCATTTTTTGCGCGTCGATCGCGCGACTTCGCAAAAATCTCCTATTGCGAAGTCATCACTGCGGACCGGCAGTGGCGCAAATACGTCCTCTGTGACACTATATACTTTGCAGCTTTCGCAAGCGCGCCAAGCCGCTTCACCCCCCGCCGCAGCTCTGCTACAGGCGCGGCCATGCTTAACTTGAACGGTATCACCGTGCGCCTGGGCGGCCGCACCATCCTCGACCGCGCCGGCGCCGCGCTGCCGCCGCGCAGCCGCGTCGGCCTCATCGGCCGCAACGGCGCAGGCAAGTCGACCCTGATGAAGGTGATGATCGGCCAGCTCGACCCGGACGAGGGCAGTTGCGACATGCCGCGCGACACCCGCCTGGGCTATATCGCGCAGGAAGCCCCCTCGGGCACCGCCACCCCGTTCGACACCGTGCTCGCCGCCGACAAGGAACGCGCCGAATTGATGGCGGAGGCGGAGCATACCGAAGATCCCGATCGGCTCGGCCATATCTATGAGCGGCTGACCACGATCGACGCCTATACCGCGCCCGCGCGCGCCGCCCGCATCCTCGTCGGCCTCGGTTTCGACGAGGAAATGCAGGGGCGTCCGCTCGACAGCTATTCGGGCGGCTGGAAGATGCGCGTGGCCTTGGCGGCGCTGCTCTTCTCCAACCCGGATCTGCTGCTGCTCGACGAACCGTCGAACCATCTCGATCTCGAAGCGACCTTGTGGCTGGAGAATTTCCTCAAGGCTTATCGCGGCACCGTGGTCATCATCAGCCATGAGCGCGATCTGCTCAACAATGTGGTCGACTATATCCTGCATCTCGAAGGCGGGAAGGTGACCCTTTATCCCGGCGGCTATGACGCGTTCGAGCGGCAGCGCGCCGAGCGTCTGGCCCAGCAGGAGGCGGCACGCGCCAAGCAGCAGGCCGAGCGCGAGAAGCTGCAGGATTATGTCGCCCGCAATTCGGCCCGCGCCTCGACCGCGAAACAGGCCCAGTCGCGCGCCAAGGCGCTGGCCAAGATGCAGCCCATTGCCGCTGCGATCGAAGACCCCAGCCTGCATTTCGGTTTCCCCAGCCCCGCCGAACTGCGCCCGCCGCTCATCACCATGGACATGGCCTCGGTCGGCTATGACGACACGCCGATCCTGCGCCGCGTCAATCTGCGCATCGATCCCGACGATCGTCTGGCGCTGCTCGGCCGCAACGGCAACGGCAAGACCACGCTGGCGCGCCTGATCGCGGCGCAGCTGGCGCCGATGGAAGGCGCCATCAACAGCTCGGCCAAGATGAATGTTGGTTATTTCACCCAATATCAGGTGGAGGAACTGGACGTCACCGACACGCCGCTGGAGCATATGACCCGCGTCATGAAGGGCGCGACGCCCGGTGCGGTCCGCGCCCAGCTTGGCCGCTTCGGTTTCTCGGGCGAGCGCGCGACGCAGAAGGTCGGCTCCATGTCGGGTGGCGAGCGCGCGCGTCTGGCGCTGGCGCTCATCACCCGCGATGCGCCGCACCTGCTGATCCTCGACGAACCGACCAACCATCTGGACGTCGACAGCCGCGAGGCGCTGGTGCAGGCGCTTAACGAATATTCGGGCGCCGTCGTCATTGTCTCGCACGATCGCCACATGATCGAACTTGTTGCCGACCGGCTGGTGCTGGTCGACAATGGCACCGCGCAGCCGTTCGACGGATCGCTTGATGATTATACCGACATCATCCTGCGCAAGGCGGACGGCAATCCGTCCGGCGGCGACGCGCCCAAGGTCGATCGCAAGGCGGACAAGAAGGCTGCCGCCGAATGGCGCGAGAAGCAGAAGACGCTCAAGAATGCCGTCAACAAGGCCGAGCGCGAGATGTCCACGCTGATCGCCGAGCGCAAGCGCATCGACGCCGTGCTGTCCGATCCCAGGAGCGCAACCGGGGCCGAGGCGAAGATGACCACCAGCGAACTGATGGTGAAGCGCGCCGCGGTCGAAAAGAAGCTGGAAGCGGCCGAGGAAGTCTGGATGGAAGCCGGCGCAGCGCTGGAAGCCGGCTGATTCTCCGGCTTTAGACCCCGATTCACGCCATCGGTGAAAGTGCGGAGCGCGTTCACCTCAGACGATCAGGGTCTAGAAGGTGAGCGGTGGCGCACCCGCTTCGTTGGAGCGGGTGCGGATCACGATCTGCCAGGTGGCGATGAACAGGGCGGCGATCACCGGCCCGATGACGATGCCGTTGAAGCCGAATAATTGCAGCCCGCCGAGCGTGGTGATCAGCACCACATAATCGGGGATGCGGGTGTCGCGGCCGACCAGGATCGGGCGCAGCAGATTGTCGACCATGCCGATCACGAACATGCCGCAGAAGATCAGGATCAGCCCCTTCCAGATCGCGCCGGTCGCCAGCAGATAGATTGCCACCGGCGCCCAGATGAGGCCGGTGCCGACGGCCGGCAGCAGCGAGAAGAAGCCCATCATCACGCCCCACAGCAGCGCGCCGGAAATGCCCAGTGCGCCGAACACCAGCCCGCCGATCAGCCCCTGCAAGATGGCGACGACGATGCTGCCCTTGATCGTGGCGCGGATGACGATGACGAATTGCCGCATCAGCGCGCGGCGATGCAGCACCCGCAGCGGCGCGGCCCGGTCCAGCTTGCGCGCCAGATCCAGTCCGTCGCGCAGCAGGAAGAAGGTGAGATAGAGCATCACCGTCAGCGCGATGATGAAGCTGAAGGCGCTCTGGCCGATCAGGAAGGCCTGGGCCGCGACGGTGCGGAAACTGGCGGTCAGGCCATCGGTCAGCAGCCGCTGGACCGCGGCGAAATTGGATATGCCCAGCCGCCGCAGGCCGATCGACGCCCAGTCGGGCAGCGCCGCCTGGAACTGCGCGAACATGTGGGGAATGTTGATCTTCCCCACATTGATCTGGGCGTAGAGCGCGGTCGCTTCCTGCACCAGCGCGATCGACAGGATGATGGCCGGCACGATCACGATCGCGATGATCAGCAACAGCGTCAGCAGCGCGGCGCTATTGCGATGGCCGGGGATCAGCTTGAGCAGCCCCTGGTTCACCGGAATGAACAGGATGGCGACGATCACGCCCCAGAGGATCGCCCCGAAGAAGGGCTCCACCACCAGCGCGAAGGCGATGGAAACCAGCACCACCAGGGCGACGAACACCCCATCCTCAATCTGCGTTCGGCGATGCCGGCTCTGTCGTTCCATGTCCGCTTCTTGGCAGAAACCGTTACGTTAATCCATGCATCGCATGGCCTTATTGCGCCTTGGCGTCAAAGTTGAAGGTCACCATCACTTTGGGATCAAGGCCGGTGCTGCTGTCGCCATTGCCCACGCCAAAGGGCAGCCGGGCGACGCTGGCCGATCCGCTGACCTTGCGGCTTGTGCCGCTGCCCGACAGGGTGAAGCGGATCGCCTGCGGCTTGGCCACGCCCTTCAGCGTCAGCGTGCCATGGGCGCGATAGCCGTTGGCGCCGCTCTTCTCCGCGCCCCTGGCAACGAAGGTCGCGGTCGGGTGGGCGGCGCTGCCGAAGAATTCGTCGCCCGGCAGCATGCCGTCCTTATAGGCGTCGCCGACGCTGGCAGACGCCATGTCGATCGTCACCTTGATGTCGGCGCTTTCGGGATGGTCGGGGTCCATCACGATCTTCGCGGTCCATTTGGAGAAGCTGCCGCTGATCGTCTCGCCGCTATTGCCGACCGAAAAGCCGATCCGGCCGCCGGGTTGCACGGCCCATGCGGGCGGTGGGCCGGCCGGTTCCTCGGCAACGGCGGCGGTCTCGTTCGCAGCCGGGGTGGCGGCATTGTCGCTCGCATTGCCGGCGGCTTCGACGGCATTGTCTTCGGCAGGCACGTCTTCCGCCTCGACCGCATTGGTGGCGGGGGCAGCGGGCGCTTCAGGCGCGGCACCCGGCAGGATCGCCCGTCCCAGCAGGAAGCCGGCGAGGATCAGCGCGGGCAGGCCGATCAGCAAGGCGGTCGAGCGACCCGGCACCATCCGCCAGATCAGCCCGTCGCGCATCAACACATGATGGCGCAGCGCGCCCGCGACATGCAGCGCCACCAGCGCGATGCCGATCCAGGCCAGCAGGCTGTGGCCGCCTTCGGCCAGGCCATGGCTTGCCATTGGCAGCGGCAGATGGGGCAGGGGAATGACGCCGAAGAACAGCGTCGGCACCTTGACCTTGGCGGTCGAGACCAGCGCCCAGCCGGTCAGCGGCGCGCCCAGCATGAAGGCATAGAGACCGACATGGACGCCGGATGCCAGCGCCCCCTGCCAGCCGCCTTCCAGCTTGGCCGGGCGCGGCTTCCACCAGCGCACGCCAATGCGCAGCAGCGTCAGCAGCAGCACGGTGATGCCGATCGACTTGTGCAACTGGAACAGCGCAAAGCCGCGCGCGCCCAGACTGGCCAGCGCCCAGCCGACGACAATCTGGAAGGCAAGCAGGGCGGCGATCGCCCAGTGCAAGGTGATGGCGGCCAGGCTGTAACGCTGCGGCATATGGACTACCCCGAAAATGACCCTGTTGGATTGGGCGCAAAATTATGTCGCGGGGGTAATGAAGTCCATCGTCGCAGCCGGAAACGATCCGTTGCCGGGTGGATCAGCGCAGGTCGATCGCCGCCGCCTCCGCGTCGGGCAGCTTGGCGCCCATCGCCTTGGCCAAAGTGGGTGCGATCGCGCGCATGTCGATCAGGCCCAGATCCTTGCCCGGCTTCACCCCCGGTCCCATCGCCATGAAGGTGGCGCGCAGATTGGCCGGTCCGGGGAAATAGCCGTGCATCCCCTTGACCGGTGTCGGCGCGACCAGCGGCACATTGGCGCCGCGGAAGATGTCGGTGACGAAGCCGGGCTTGAGGTTGATCGTGAAGCTGGCCTGCGCATTGCCGCCGAGCTTTGCCATCTCTGCCCGGTCGACGATGCGGTCGATGCCGTTGGCGGGGTTGGCGGCCAGTCTGTCGAGCAAGGCCTTCACCTTGTCGGCCAGCATCTGGTCATCGGGCCGGGCGAGCATGATCGCGGCCGATCCGCCGCCGATCCAGGGCATGGCCTGCCACGACGCGACCTTGCCGTCCGCGCCAAGGGTGATGAGGCCGGCGTCGATGAAGGGACGGAACAGGTTGAGGCCGCTATGCGTCGCCTCGAACCCATGGTCGCTGACCAGCGCGATCAGCGCGTCGGGATGCGCCTTGCGCTCGGCCGCGACCAGATCGCCGACGATCGCGTCGATCTTTTCCAGCACGGCCTTGGCGGCTGGTGTGTCGGGACCGCTACCATGCTGCTCATGGTCGAGTGCTGTGAGATAGACGGTCAGGAAGTCGGGCTGGTGTGCGGCGATCAGGGCGGTGGCGAACCGGCCCCTGTTCTGGTCGCCGGACAGGCTTTCATCGATCCCCATGGCATAGGGCTGGCCGACCGCCCGTTCCAGCTCCGCCTTCAAGCCCGGCGTCGCCAGCGCATCCAGCAGTTGCGCGTCGTCGCCATGGCCGGTGCGCCAGATTTGCGGCAGGTTCCAGCTAATGCCCCTGGCGGCGACGCTGACCGGCCAGTGGATATTGCCGGTGGAAATCCCGGCTTTCGCCGCCGCATCCCACAGCATCGGCACCTTCACATCCTGTGCATACCAATACCAGCCGCCCTGGTTGATCTGCATCGGGTCGAAGCTGTTGTTGCTGACGATGCCATGCTTGCCCGGCGACACGCCGGTCATCAGCGTGGTGTGGCTGGGATAGGTCAGCGTCGGCAGCACGCCGGTGACGCCCGATGCATGGGCGCCATCGGTCAGGAACCGGCGCAGATTGGGCAAGGCAAGGCCGCGCTTGTCCGCCTCCAGCACGTCGCCGGGGCGCAGCCCGTCGATCGAGATCAGCAGCACCGGCTCCGCCAGCGCCGGGAGCGGCGTGATGGCGAGCAGGGCGGAGGCAAGCAGCGCGGCCTTGTTCATCTTAGAAACCCGCCTTGAGGGTGACGAAGAATTGCTGCGGCGCGCCGATCAGCAGCGTCTGCGCGTCGCCGCTATTGCCAAAGCCGCCAGAGCCGATCGTGCTGATATATTTCTTGTCGAACAGGTTGCTGGCGTTGAGCTGCACTTCGATCTGGTCGGTGACGCGATAGCCGATCGAGGCGTCCACGATCACCCGGCCATCGACCGACGCATCGTTGGTGTAGCTGTAATAGCGCTTCGACATATAGTTGGCGCCGATCCGGCCGAACAACGGCCCCTGGTCATAATTGAGTTCGCCGCGCAGCAGATGCTTGGGGCTGTCGACCACGGTCTTGCCCTTGATCGCCGCGACCAGCGTGCCGTCCGAACTGTTGAGCACATCGTCGCGATAGGTGGCGTCGGTGTAGCTGTAGCTGGCATAGAGGCCAAAGCCCTGGCCCAGCTTCAGGTCGCCCGCCGCCTCGATGCCGACGGCGCGGACATTGCCGACATTCTGGAGCGCGGAGGCAAGACCCAGGATCGGGCTGCCGACCTGCACCGCCAGCAGGCGGTTGCGGAAATTGACCAGATAGGCGCCCAGCGTGCCGTTGAAGCGCGAACTATTGTAGCGCAGGCCCAACTCGTACGTGTCGGAGCTTTCCGGCTTCAGGTCGTCGCGGATCTGGTCGAAGCCGGCCTGGTTGGTGGAGAAGGGACCGGTGGTGGTCGCGCTGGCAAAGGCCTTGGTCACCTGGGTGAAGCCGCCGAAAATTTCCGCCTCGGGGCTCAGCTCGACGGCGAAGCCGGCATGGGGCTGGAACCAGTCCTCGGCCTTGATCTTGCCCTCGGGGAAGCTGCTCGACACGACCGCCTCGGCCTCGTTGGTGACCTTGAAGCCCTTCCAGCCCAGGTTGATCGTCAGCATGCCCAGGTCGATCTTGTCGCGGACATAATATTGGATCGTGTCGGTGGTGAAATCGAACTCCCACTGGGTCGCGAACGGGTTCTTGGGATAGTCGCGGAAGGACAGGCCGGCTTCGGTGCGGCTCTTGAACGCATAGAAGCGGCGGGCCTGGTTGAACTTGTTATTCTCGTACCAGGCACCCGCTTCCAGCGTCTGGATGCCGATCGTCGCATCGACGCTGCCGAACGCGCCGATCCGGTCCATGTCATATTCGGTGGTGCGGATCGACAGCGGCGAGCCGCCGGTGGGGCTGGGGACCGAGGGGGTCGCCCA
This sequence comes from Sphingobium sp. IP1, assembly GCF_002708645.1. Taxonomy (NCBI): domain Bacteria; kingdom Pseudomonadati; phylum Pseudomonadota; class Alphaproteobacteria; order Sphingomonadales; family Sphingobiaceae; genus Sphingobium; species Sphingobium sp. IP1. The sequence goes on along the minus strand of NZ_NOIW01000075.1, from coordinate 15,909 downwards.
CAGGCCCATGCCGCTATTATTGTGGTAATAGCCCTTGATCTTGAAATTGGCATGATCGCCCAGCGGCGTGCTGTAGCCGATCGCGCCCAGCCAGTCCTCGCGCAGACCGGCGGCATCATAATAGGCGTCCCAGACCGACGTCACATTGTCGGGATAGACGGTGCCGGCGGCGGCGTTGCTGACCGGCGCGCCGGTTTCGCCGCGATTATTGCCGATGTCGGCATAGAGGACTGCCTTGGCATAGTCGGGCGAGGTATTGTCCCATTTCCAGCCCAGGCGGTTGATCATGTCCATCGACATGTCCTGATAATCCTGCTCGCGGCGGTCCGAATAGCTGAGCCAGCCATCCAGCTTGCCGTCGCCGACCGGGATCACGACCTTGGCATTGACCATATGCTGGTCCTGCGTGCCCTGGCCCTTCCACTTGTCGGTCGAGCCGTAAGCATAAGAGACGTAACCGCGAATGCCGTCGGCGCTGCCCATGTTCAGCCGGGCAAAGGCGCGCCAGGTCTCGTCGCTGCCATAGGTGAGGTTGCCCTGCGCGCCCAGCGCATCGGCGGGGTCGATCGAGAAGGTCTCGATCGTGCCGCCCAGATTGCCGGTCGACTGGGTGCCGAGCGAGCCCGAACCCTGCGACACGCGGACGGTGCCGATATTCTCGCTGCTGATGGCGCGGGTGATGTGCAGGCCATTATGATTGCCATAGCTCATGTCGCCCAGCGGAATGCCGTCGAAGGTGAAGCCAAGCTGGTTCTGGTTGAAGCTGCGGATGCTGACGCGCTGCGACCATTCATAGCTGCCGAACGGATCGGACGATTGGAAATTGACGCTGGGCAGCTTCTCGATGGCTTTGAGCGCATTGGTGCCGGGCGTCAGGGTGACGAGGTCGCGGGTGGTGATTTCCTGGACCTGGCGGGTTTCGCCCCGGCCAAAGACGATGATGCCGGCGCTGTCCGCATCGGCCGCGGCATCGGCGGCGGGCGCCATGTCCTGGGCAAGGGCGGGTGCGGCGATGCAGGCGGTCGAAGCGAGCAGCAGGCTGAGTGCGTGGCGCATGGTGAAATCCCCCAATCATGTGTGATTGGCGGGCGCTCTAGGCGGGGCATGTTGCACTGCAATGTGACTATCGCGACGCTGCGGCGTCAGTTTCGTGACAATATCGTTATGATTTTGTCTGTGTCATAAAGGTCGCAGTCGCGGCATTTTCGCCGCGAACATTGCATCGCAAGATCGCTGGGGTAAGAGCGAAAAAAACAATTTCAAGGAAAGCAGGACATGGCCAAACCCGAATCCTGGCGGTTCAGTCCCGACGCATATCGCTTCATCACGAGCATCGATACGCGCTTCCAGGATCTCGATACCATGGGCCACATCAACAATGTGGCCATTTCCGGTATCTTCGAAACGGCCCGTATCCGCTTTCATCACCATATGGGCCGCCACCCGCAGGAACAGGGCGTGCGCTGGCTGGTGGCCAATGTGAACCTCAACTTCATCGAGGAATCGCATTTCCCCTATCCGTTCGAGGTGCATTGCGCGATCGGCCATATCGGTCGCACCAGCTGGACGATCAGCTCGGCCGGCTTCCAGAAGGGCGTGTGCGTCGCCACCTGCGACACCACCGTCGTCACCCATGGGGCGGAGGGCCGTCGTTCGATCGACGATACGCTGCGCGAAGCGATGGAACTCAACTTCATCCGCAAGCCGGCGGAATAAGGCTCGGCTTGCCGGCGCGCCGTCAGGCGAAGCCGTGCATCCGGCGCGACCATTGGAAGGCCAGCACCGCCCCCTTGGCGGGCTGGATCATCGCCAGCCCCAATATCGCCGCCAGCGTCGGCCATAGCACCGCCTGCCAGCCCAATGGGATGGCCAGCGCGGCATTGACCTCGATCATCAGCGGCACCAGCAGATGGCCGAGCAGCAGGATGACGATATAGGCGGGGAAATCGTCGGCCTGATGCCCGTCCCAGCGCTGGCCGCAATGGCTGCACGCCGACACCGGTTTCAGGAAGCGCGCGAACAGCTTGCCCTCGCCACAGGCTGGGCAGCGGCCACGCAGGCCCAGCAGCAAGGCCGGTTTGAACGGGCGCGGTTCGCTGGTCGGGGCAGGGGGCTGGTCGGACATGACCCCTGTCTAGGCCAGCTTTGCCCCGCCGGGCAATGATGGCGCCGCCAGCATCGCTCTTTCGTGCGCGCCAAAGCCTGTTAAGAGGACGCCATGCGCCTGCCTGGTCCCACCGAAGCCTTTGCCCTGTTCGACGATGCGCGCGTCCAGGGGGCAGCGCCCGCGCGGCTGTATCGCGATCCGGTGTCGGTCATCGCTGCCTGGCGGATGGAGGAGGTGCAGCCCGCGCTCGATCGCATCGCCGAGGCGCGCGAGGCGGGCCTGCATGCCGCCGGCTATATCAGCTATGAAGCCGGGCTGGCGCTGGAGGATCGGCTGGCGCCGATCGCGCACCGCCCGCCCAAGGGCGGGCCGCAGGCCATGCCCCTGCTCTGGTTCGGTCTGTTCGAGGGCTGCCGCTTCATCCCGGCCGATGGCGTCGCGGACCTGCTGCCCGATCCTGCGGCGGTCAGCGTCGATGCGCCCTGGCCCTTGGTCAGCGAAGCCGACTATCGCGCGCAGTTCGACCAGGTGCAGGAACTGATCCGTGCCGGCGACATCTATCAGGTCAATCTGACCTTCCCGTGCGAACTGCGCTTCGCCGGCGATCCGATGGCGCTCTATGCAGCGCTGCGTCCGCGCGCGCAGGCTGGCTATGGCGGCGTCGTCAACATCGGCGGGCATCAGATATTGTCCTTCTCGCCCGAACTCTTCTTCACCCAGGTGCGCGGGCAACTGACGGCGCGGCCGATGAAGGGCACCGCCGTGCGCGATCATGATCCGGATCGCGATGCCGCCTTGGCGACCGAGCTGGCGCGCGATGCCAAGCAGCGCGCCGAAAATCTGATGATCGTCGACCTGTTGCGCAATGATCTGTCGCGGGTGGCGCGGGCCGGATCGGTCACGGTCCCTGACCTGTTCAAGGTTGAAACCTATCCGACCGTCCATCAGATGGTCTCCACCATTCGCGGCCGCGTGCTGCCGGGGCTGGCGCCGGTCGACGTGTTGCGCGTGCTTTTTCCCTGCGGATCGATCACCGGCGCGCCCAAGGTGCGGGCGATGGAGATCATCGACATGGTCGAGCCTTTTGCCCGCGGCGTCTATACCGGGGCCATGGGCTGGATGGATCCGGCGGGGGACGCGGCTTTCAATGTTGCCATTCGCACCATTTGCGTCGAAGAAGGAAGCGGTATCGGTCGCCTGGGCCTGGGTTCCGGCATCGTTGCGGATTCGGATGCGTCGGCCGAATGGGCGGAATGCCTGGCCAAGGGGCGCTTCCTGTCGCTGGGATGAAAGATGATTGCAGTGGGGCGTGAATAGGTTCGATGTCGGTGGCTGACGGACGATATGATCTGCTCGAGACCATGGCCTTCGATCCGCATGAAGGCGTGCGTCTGCTGGAACTGCATCTTGGCCGGCTGAAGGACAGCGCGCAGGCGCTGGGCTTCGCCTTCGACCGCCACAGCGTGCGCAACGAGCTTCAGGCCGCCACTTTCCGCCTGCGCGAACTCAGCCGCGTGCGGCTGCTGGTGTCGCGCCAGGGCTCGGTGTCGATCGAGGTGCGCGAACATCGCACCTGGCCCAAGGCGATCATGCAGGTGAAGGTCGTGCCCCGGCTTGCCGCCGCCACGGATCCCCGGCTGGAGCACAAGACGACCGACCGCTCCCTCTATCGCGACGCGCTGCAGCGCGGCGGCACCTATGAGGTGCTGATGACCGACGAACAGGGCTATCTGACCGAAGGCTGCTTCTCCTCCATCTTCGTGGAGCGGGGCGACAAGCTGGTGACGCCGCCGGCCTCGCGCGGGCTGCTGCGCGGAATCCTGCGCCAAAGCCTGCTCGACATGGGCGAGGCGGTGGAGGGCGACCTGCGCATCCATGATCTGGAACGCGGCTTCTTCATCGGCAATGCGTCGCGCGGGATGGTCGCGGCCTCGCTGGTCCGATAGTTTTCCTAGGACGCGCACAAGCCAATAACCGGCAACTGGCGGTTGCTCCGGCGTCCTTTGCGCACTAAGGACCGCCGCGTCTGCCTGTGCGGCAGGCGAGGAGATAATATTATTTTTTGTCGCGATGCCGTCGAACGCGGACTCTTTTGTCCGTCTGGGCATCGCTCTGGAGAAAGATCATTGCCATGAGCCAGACTTCCGCAGCCCTCGGTCGCATCCAGCCCTCCGCCACCCTGGCGATGAGCGCGCGCGTGAATGCCCTTAAAGCCGAAGGCGTGGACGTCATTGGTCTTTCCGCCGGCGAACCCGATTTCGACACCCCCGATTTCGTGAAAGAGGCGGGGATCGAGGCCATTCGCAAGAATCTGACCCGCTATACCGATGTCGACGGCACCGCCGACGTCAAGGAAGCCGTGGCGTTCAAGTTCAAGCGCGACAATGGCCTGATCTACATGCGCAGCCAGATCAGCGTGAACTCGGGCGGCAAGCACACCCTGTTCAACGCGCTGGTCGCCACCGTCGACGTGGGCGACGAGGTCATCATCCCGGCGCCCTATTGGGTCAGCTATCCCGACATCGTGAACTTTGCCGGCGGCACGCCCGTGTTCATCGAAGGACCGGCCAGCCAGGGCTACAAGATCACCCCGGCCCAGCTCGACGCGGCGATCACCCCGCGCACCAAGTGGGTGATGCTCAACTCGCCCTCCAACCCGTCGGGCGCTGCCTATTCGGCGACCGAACTCAAGGCGCTGGGCGAGGTGCTGCTGCGTCACCCGCATGTGCTGGTGATGACCGACGACATGTATGAACATGTCTGGTACGCGCCGACCCCCTTCGCCACCATCGCCCAGGTGTGCCCCGACCTCTATGACCGCACCCTGACGGTCAATGGCTGCTCCAAGGCCTTCTCCATGACCGGCTGGCGCATCGGTTTCGCCGGCGGTCCCGAATGGATCATCAAGGCGATGGGCAAGCTGCAGTCGCAGTCGACCAGCAACCCCTGCTCCATCAGCCAGGCTGCGGCCGTGGCCGCGCTGACCGGCCCGCAGGATTTCCTCGAAGAGCGCAATGCCGCCTTCAAGAAGCGCCGCGACATGGTCGTCGCCATGCTGAACGATGCGCCGGGCCTCGACTGCCCGACGCCTGAAGGCGCCTTCTATGTCTATCCCGACGCCAGCGGCGTGATCGGCAAGGTGACGCCCAAGGGCCAGCGGATCGACAGCGACGAAGCGCTGATCGGCTATTTCCTCGATGAAGCGAAGGTCGCGGCCGTCCATGGTGCCGCCTTCGGCCTCTCGCCGGCCTTCCGTATCAGCTATGCGACCTCGGAAGAGGTGCTCAAGACCGCCTGCGTGCGCATCCAGGAAGCTTGCGCAGCGCTGAAATAAGCGCCGGCCGATGATTATCGGCCTGTAATAAGCTCTTGAAAATCCGGTCGCGATACTGTCTATCGCAGCCGGATTTTTCCATTGTCTCAGAAAATGAAACGGTCTTTTTCGCACTGCAGCGTCTTGTGATTGACGCCGCAGGCGCTATATGCCCGTTGCGTAAAGAAACTTATGTGCGGTGGCATTTCGTCGCTCCACTCCCGTCCTTGGTCGAAAGCCGCTGTCCGGCGCGATCATGTTCAGACAGGGGCAAGGCGCAATGTCCTACCGGGCGACGATCGCGAAGATATCGCGACAGAAAGGCTTGGCCATGTTGGCGTTTTTGAAATCCGAACTGTTCTTCCGCTTCCTGGGTGGCTTCGCCATCGGGGCGGTCGCGATGTTCGCGCTTCAGCCCAATAATGAGCCGCCGGCGCTGACCTCGACCGCGATCGCGTCGACCGCGACCCCTGTCGGCAGTGCGGCGCTCTAAGGGCCTTTTCCTACTCCCCCTTGCGGCGCTCGCCGCCGCGTCTTCCCCATTGCATGCCGAACCTGCCGTCCCCGCGCCGATTCCGGCGCTGGATGCGCAGCCGACCCGGTCGCTGGATACCGCGATCTTTGCGGGCGGCTGCTATTGGGGTGTCGAGGGCGTCTTTTCCCATGTGAAGGGCGTCAGGCTCGTCGTGGCGGGGTTCGCCGGCGGACCCCGCGACCGCAAGGTCGATTATGACATGGTCAGCGGCGGCGATACCGGTTTCGCCGAGTCGGTCCGGGTCACCTATGATCCGAAGATCGTCAGCTATGGCACGCTGCTGCGCATCTTCTTCTCGGTCATCACCGATCCCACCACGCTCAATTATCAGCGGCCCGACAGCGGCACCCAATATCGCAGCGCGCTCTTTCCGCTCAATGCCGAGCAGGACAAGGCAGCGCGCGCCTATCTGGCGCAGTTGCAGAAGGCCGGGCTGTGGCGCGACCCGATCGTGACCAGGGTGGAGCCCTTCACCGGCTTCCAGGATGCCGGGGCCGATCATCAGGATTTCATGGCCCGCTATCCCTATCATCCCTATATCCAGCGCTGGGACATGCCCAAGCTCAAGGCATTCCGCGCCATGTATCCCACGCTCTACCGCGCGGTTCCCGCCGCCTGATCGCGCCGATGCTGGTCGATGGCGACGTGGCAGGCTAAGCCCCTTTCATCGCCGCCAAGGGAGCCTCCTCATGTCCGACATCACCGGCCTGCACCTTCTCTCGACCCTCGCGCCCGATGGCCGCCTGACCGTATCGCTGGCAGAACAGACCCTGCCAGCGCCGACCGGATCTCAGGTCGTGCTGCGGGTCGAGGCGGCACCGATCAATCCATCCGATCTCGGGTTGCTGCTGGGGTCGGCCGATGTCGACCATGCCGAATATGGCGATGGCTATCTGGTGGCGCAGATGCCCGAGGCATCGATGCGCGCCATGGCCTCGCGCCTGGGCGAAGCGATGCCGGTCGGCAATGAAGGGGCTGGCACGGTGATCGCGGCAGGCGAAGCGCCGGAGGCACAGGCGCTGCTCGGCAAGCGCGTCACCTGCGTGCCGGGCGGCATGTTCGCCCAATATCGGCTGGTCGATGCGCGCGCCTGCATGGTCTTGCCGGATGGCGCCACGGCGGAGCAGGGGGCGTCGGCCTTCGTCAATCCGATGACCGCGCTCGGCTTTGTCGAAACCATGCGGGCGGAGGGGCACAAGGCGCTGGTCCATACCGCGGCGGCCTCCAACCTTGGCCAGATGCTCGTCAAAATCTGCCAGGCGGACGACATCCCGCTGGTCAATATCGTCCGCAGCCCGGCGCAGGTCGCGCTGCTGCGCGATCTGGGCGCGCAGCATGTGCTCGACAGCACGGCCGATGATTTTGCCGAACTGCTGGTCGCCGCTCTGACCGAAACGGGGGCGACCATCGCCTTTGACGCGATCGGCGGCGGATCGCTGGTCAGCCGGATATTGGGCGCGATGGAGCAGGTGGCGAGTGCGGGCGCCACCTATAGCCGCTATGGCTCCGCCACCATGAAGCAGGCTTATATCTATGGCGCGCTCGATCTGTCGCCGACCCTGCTCACGCGCAGCTTCGGCTTCAGCTGGCGGGTCGGCGGCTGGCTGCTGACGCCCTTCCTGGCGCAGGCGGGGGCGGAAACGGTGGAGCGGATGCGCGCCCGCGTGCGCGACAATCTCACCGGCCTCTTCGCCAGCCACTATAAGGCGCGCCTGTCGCTCAGGGATGCGCTGACGCGCGACGCGGTGCTGGCCTATAATGCCCGGCGCACCGGCGAGAAATATCTGATCGTGCCGAACGCCGCCTGAACCCTGACATGCACCGATCGAGGAGCGACCTGCGCCAATGACCATTCGGGATGCCGGCCCGGCCGATGCGCCGGCCATTGCGGCCATCTATAATGACGCAGTCGTCAACACGACGGCGATCTGGAACGAGCATCAGGTCGACGCTGCCAATCGCCGCGCCTGGCTGACGGAGCGGCAGGGGCAGGGCTATCCGGTGCTGGTCGCGGTCGATGCGCTGGGCGGCGTGATCGGCTATGCCTCCTTTGGCGACTGGCGCGCCTGGGATGGCTATCGCAACACGGTCGAACATTCGGTCTATGTCCGCGCCGATCAGCGCGGGGCGGGAATCGGCAAGGCGCTGATGCTGGCCCTGATCGATCGGGCCTGCGCGATCGGCAAACATGTCATGGTCGCCGGCATAGAGGCCGGCAATATCGGGTCGATCCGGTTGCACGAGCGACTGGGCTTCGCCCAGGTCGGTTTGCTGCCGCAGGTCGGCATGAAATTCGGCCGATGGCTCGACCTGGCCTTCCTGCAACTGACGCTGGATGCACGCGCCACGCCCGACACGCGCCTGGCCGACTAGGGGCGTCTGGACAATGCGGCCGGTCCGCAGACGCCCATTTGCAGACATGTTCCCCCTCCCGCAAGCGGTAGGGGCAACAAAAAGCAGGCCGTCCGCTTCCCACCCATCCCGGTCGCTTTCGCGATGAAAGTCCTGTCCTACAGCGGCGTGTCCGGTGTAAAGTTCCGGCCGGCTCTTTTGATCGTCAACCCACTCAATTGTCGTCGATTTTTCGCGGGCCGCGGAAATCTTCCATGGCGCATACGCGCAAACTTTCGACCGTTTCCAGCTAAGGCACTGAAAAGCCTGACGCCACCTTGCGCGGCTCGCCGTCCAACAAGCGCTCAAGTCGGGGGAAGTCGCTAATTTAGGGCGTCAAACGACCCAGGTCGGCCATTTCTGCCGCGAAGGTATCCATTGCGGGTCAGGCGATCAGCAGCCGGGCAGCGTCGTCGGTCTGTTGCAGGAAGGAAAGCGGGCCGCCAATCTCGACCCCGGCGGGCAGGGTGTCGGCGGACAGGCCCGACAGCGCCAGGCCGCTCTGGCAGGCGATCAGGGCCACCCCCATGTCCAGCGCCTCGGCCAGCAGTTCGGCCAGCATGGGCAGGCCCGCCGCCTGATGCGCCGCATCTTCCGGCGCGGCCAGCGGCGTCGCCAGCAGCGCAACCGCATCCAGTTGCAGGAACAGGCTGGCCTCGCCGCCCAATGCCGCCTGCGCCGTGGCCAGCACCAATGCGCCACGCAGCCGCTCCGCATCGGCCGTCATGACGACGATCCTCAGGGCGCGCACAGTTCCGCCGCACAGCCGGGGCAGGCCGGATCCTTGGGCACGCCCAGCGTGCGGAAACGCATCGCCAGCAGGTCCGCGATCAGCAACTGCCCCGCCATGTCGGTGCCAAACGGCACCAGCGCGCGGATCACCTCCAGCGCCGCCAGGCTGCCCATCACCCCGGTCAGCGCGCCGATTACACCGGTTTCCGAACAATTGCGCTCGGGCGCATCGACCGGGCTGCCGACCAGGCAGCGATAACAGGGCTTGTCCGTCTCCCAGCCGCGATAGGTGGCGAGTTGCCCCTCGAACGGGCCGACGGCCGCCGATACCAGCGGCATGCGCAGCGCCTGCGCGGCATCGGCCACCACCAGCCGGGTGGCGAAACTGTCGCACCCGTCCAGCACGACATCGGCCTCGCGCAGCAACATCGCGGCATTGTCCGCATCGATCCGCGCATTGATCGGGATCAGCTTGATGTCGGGATTGATCCGGGCAACCGCGGCCATCGCCGCTTCCGCCTTGGGCGTGCCGATCTCGGCGGTGCCGAACAATATCTGCCGTTGCAGATTGGACAGGGCGACGGCGTCATCGTCGATCACCCGGATCGTGCCGACGCCGGCGGCCGCGAGATAGAGGATCGCCGGGCTGCCGATGCCGCCCGCGCCGATTACCGCGACATCGGCCGACAGCAGCCGGGCCTGGCCGGCGCCGCCAATTTCCTTCAGCACGATATGCCGGGCATAGCGCTCCAGTTGATCGTCGGTCAGCGTCACGGCGCATCCGACCAGAGGAACCGCACCTGCGAGCGCATCCATACCGGTTCGGCCGAGCCGGTCTTGGGGAAGCTGCGGCTGAGCGAACTCAGAATGCGGTTGCTGACGAATTTTTCCACGCCCGGGCAACTGGCATTGACCGGGGCGATCTTCATCAGCTTGCCGTCGCCGCTCAGCAGGAACAGCATGTCCATTTCCAGATATTGCGATCCCTGGCGATTGACCGCACCGCTGCACGCGCCACGCCGATAGAGCTTGGCGACATCTTCCGACCATTGGGGCGAATTCTTGCGTCCCAGCCAGTCGGGAATCTCCGGTACTTCACTCAGATCCTGCGGCATGGGCTGCGCAGCCTGCGGCGTGGCGGCGGCAAGCATCAGCGAAAGCAGCGGCGTCATCATGATGGTCACACTCCCGTAGAACCGAAGCCGCCCTGTCCCCGGACGGTATCGTCGAGCATATCGACCTCGACGAAGCTCGCAAGCTGAACCGGCGCGACCACCAGTTGCGCGATGCGATCACCCCGCTTGATCGGGAAGGGATCGGCGCCATGGTTGATCAGCAGCACCTTGAGTTCGCCGCGATAGTCGGCGTCGATCGTGCCGGGGGCGTTGGGCAGGGTGATGCCATGCTTGAGCGCCAGGCCGGAACGCGGGCGGACCTGAATCTCATAGCCTTCGGGGATCGCCAGCGCAAAACCGGTCGCGACCGGATGGCGATCGCCGGGGTTGAGGGTGATCTCCTCGGCCGACACCACATCCATGCCGGCGGCATGCGCGGTGGCATAGGCGGGGACGGGCAGGCCCTCGCCATTGGGCAGGCGCATAAGTTGGATATCAATCGGCGGCAGGGGAGAGGGCATTGGCAACCTTTTCGATGAGTTTGGTGGCGACATCGCTCTTGGCCATGGCGGCCCAGCTTTCGATGCCGGCGGATGTGACGATCTGGACGCTGTTGCTGTCGCCGCCCATGACGTCGCCCGACACATCATTGGCGACGATCCAGTCGGCGCCCTTGCGGGCCAGCTTGGCCTGCGCATGTTCGGCGATCTTCTGCGTCTCGGCGGCAAAGCCGATCAGCAGGCGGGGGCGGCGGACATGATGGCCCAGCGTCGCCAATATGTCGGGATTTTCGACCAGGCTAAGCGGCGCGGGCTGGCCTGAGCCATCCTTCTTCAGCTTCTGCTCGGCGGCGTCGGCGGTGCGCCAGTCGGCGACGGCCGCGACCATGATCGCTGCGTCGGCGGGCAGGGCGTCCTCGACTGCCGCCAGCATCTCGCGCGCGGTCTCGACATCGATGCGGTCGACCCCCGCGGGCGTCGGGAGATGCACGGGGCCCGCCACTAGAGTCACCTTCGCCCCGGCACGCGCAGCGGCAGCGGCGATGGCGAAGCCCTGCTTGCCCGAAGAGCGATTGGCGATGTAGCGCACCGGATCGATCGGCTCATGGGTCGGTCCGGCCGTCACCAATATATGCCGTCCGGCCAGCGGCTCATCCGCGCCCGCGAAATCCGGCTGACCCGCCAGCGGATCGGGCAAAGTCGGAGCGGCCAGCAGGCGCCCGATCTCCGCTGCGATCACTTCCGGCTCGGGCAGGCGGCCCTTGCCATATTCGCCGCAGGCCATCTCGCCATCGTCGGGCGTCATGATGTGAACGCCATCGGCATGGAGCTGCGCCAGGTTCCGCTGCGTCGCCTTGTGGTGCCACATGCGCACATTCATAGCCGGCACCGCCAGCACCGGCTTGTCGGTGGCAAGCAGGATGGTGGTGGCGAGGTCATCGGCGATGCCCGCCGCCATCTTGGCCAGGATATTGGCGGTGGCCGGCGCTACGACGATCAGGTCCGCCTGGCGCGACAGCTGGATATGGCCGATTTCGCGTTCTTCCTTGAGGTCGAACATGTCGCCATAGACATGATCCTCGGTCAGCACGCCCAGGCTCAGCGGCGTGACGAACTGCTGCGCGCTTTCGGTGAGAACCGCGCGCACGGCGATGCCGCGCTTGCGCAACTGGCGCACCAGTTCCAGCGACTTATAGGCCGCAATGCCGCCGGACACGATGAGAAGCACACGCTGGGTCATGGCCAACATTTGGTCGCGCGACCGGGACTTGTCCAGCCCGGTCGCCGACTTAGAAGAAGGTCGTGGCCGCGGCCATCGCCCCGGCGCCGATCGCCGCCGCCAGCAGCGCGACCAGCCCATAGCGCCAGCCGCCACCCACCTGGATCAGCTTCACGTCGCCCAGCGGCAGCGGTGGCGGGGCGCCGCCCTTTTCGGGGAAGGCATCCTCGATCCGGCGGACCAGTGCCGGCAGCCGCTGGATCAGGCGCCAATTCTCGATCAGCGCATCGGCCGCCTTGGCTTCCGGCCCCAATTCGGTGCGCAGCCATTCCTTCACATAGGGGCCACTGGTTTCCCACATGTTGATTTCGGGATCGAGCTGGTGGGCGACGCCCTCGACCATCACCATCGTCTTCTGCAGCAGCAGCAGGTGCGGCTGGGTCTGCATGTCGAAATCGCGGGTGATGGCGAACAGCCCGTCCAGCATGCCGCCCACCGACAATTCGCTCGCCGGCTTGCCGCGCATCGGCTCGCCCACGGCGCGCAGCGCGGTGGCGAACTCGTCGACATTATGATGGCCGGGCACATATTGCGCCTCGAAATGGATTTCGGCGACGCGCTTGTAGTTGCCGGTGATCAGGCCATAGAGGATCTCGGCCAGCCACATGCGCGCGCGCCGGTCGATCCGGCCCATGATGCCGAAATCGATCGCGACGATGTCGCCATTGCCCTTCACGAACAAATTGCCCTGATGCATGTCCGCGTGGAAGAAGCCCTCGGCGATCGCCTGCCGCAGGAAGGCGTTGACGAGGCGGGCGGCGATGTCTTTGAGGTCATGGCCGGCGGCGATCAGCGCATCGCGATCGGAGATCTTGATGCCGTCGATCCATTCCATCGTCATGACCTTGCCGGTCGTGCGATCCCAGTCGATGGCGGGCACGCGATAGCCCGGCATCGCTTCCATCGCCTCGGCCAGTTCGGACGCCGATGCCGCTTCGCGCCGCAGGTCCAGCTCGCGGGCGGTCCAGCGCTTCATATTGGCGATGACCAGGCGCGGGCGCAGGCGGGCGACTTCGCCGCCCAGCATCTCGACATGGGCGGCGGCCCATTCATAGGTCTGGATGTCGCGATTGAACTGGTCGATCACGCCGGGGCGGATCACCTTCACCGCGACCTCGCGACCGTCGCTGGTAACGGCGCGATGCACCTGCGCGATTGACGCGGCTCCGACGGGCTGCTCGTCGAAGCGGGCATAGACCTGCTCCAGCGGCCGGCCGAAACTCTGCTCGATCTGGGCGCGGATCGTCTCGAACGGGACGGGGGGCAGGGCGTCCTGCAGGCGCAACAGGTCGTTCGCGGCTTCCTCACCGACCAGATCGGGGCGGGTCGCCAGCGTCTGGCCCAGCTTGATCGCGGCCGGGCCGATCGACTGGAACGCATCGGCATAGCGTGGCTGCTTGGGTACGCGCGCGCCGAAACGGGCCAGGCGCACCAGCCGGCGGACGGGCGTGGGCGTCAGCGGATCGCGTTCTATGCCAGTGAGGGCGCCATGGCGTGCGAGTGTCCGGCCCCATTTCAGGAGCCGCCAGATATGAGTCGCGTGGGTGGTCATGCGGGCGTCAGATCTTCCAGCCCGAATGGATCGCCACCAGTCCGCCCAGGATCGGCTCGACCTTGGTGTTCACGAAACCGGCGTCGCGGATCATGCCCTCAAACTTGGGCATGGGCGGGAAGCGGCGGATCGATTCGATCAGATAGCGATAGCTGTCGGCGTCATTGGCGAACAGCTTGCCCAGCTGTGGCACCAGCTTGTGGGAATAGCTGTCATACACGTCGGAAAAGCCGGGCCAGGTGGTGGTCGAAAATTCGAGGCAGAAGAAACGGCCGCCAAACTTCAGCACGCGGTGGGCCTCGCGCAGCGCCATGTCGATATGGGTGACGTTGCGGATGCCGAAGGCGATCGTATAGGCGTCGAACTCCCGGTCGCCAAAGGTCAGCGTCTCGGCATTTTGTTCCGACCAGATGAGGCCCTCATAGCCCTTCTTCTGCGCCCGCTCGACGCCAACGGCCAGCATCTCGGGATTGATGTCGGACACGGTGATGTGCGCGCCCAGCTTGTGCATGCGAAAGGCGATGTCGCCGGTGCCGCCGGCCATGTCCAATATCTGTTCGCCCGGCTGCGGCTTCACTCGCTTGACGAACTGGTCCTTCCACAGCCGATGGGCGCCGCCCGACATGGCGTCGTTCATCAGGTCATATTTGGCGGCGACATTGGAGAATACGGCGCGGACCATGCCGGCCTTCTCGGCGGCATCGACGTCGCGATAGCCGAAAGATGCTGTTTCGCTCATGCGGTTCGCTCTAGAGCCTGATCGTGCCAGATGGAAGCGCTATGCGCGCTCACGCGATGCGGCGAATCCCGCTCTTGTGTGATTACGCAGTTTCAGCGTCAGTCCGGCGCGAAGGCATGGGTTGGGCGCTGGGTGTAAACGCCCCTGTCGTTCCGCTATCCGGCATCCTACATAGGGGCCATGCCAGAGCTTCCCGAAGTCGAAACCACCGTTTCCGGCCTGCGATCCGTCTTGCAGGGCGCGACCCTCACACGGGTCGAGCCGCGCCGCGCCGATCTGCGCTTCCCGATTCCGGTGGACCTGCGTCAGCGTATGACCGGCGCCACCGTCACGGGACTGTCGCGCCGGGCCAAATATGGCCTCATCGAAACCGATCGCGGCGACATGATGATCTTCCACCTCGGCATGTCGGGGCGATGGCGAATCGATCCGGCGGAAATCGGGGCGCATGACCATCTGTTGCTGGAGACGGGCAGCGGCCATCTCCTCTCGCTCAACGACCCGCGCCGCTTCGGCTCGCTGGATCTAGTGCGCAGTGACGCCTGGCAGGGCTATGCCCCCTTCACCCGCATGGGGCCGGAGCCATTGGGGCCGGATTTCGACGCGGCCTATCTGGCGAAGGTGCTGGATGGCAAGGCGACGTCGATCAAGGCGGCGCTGCTCGACCAGCGCATCGTCGCGGGGCTGGGCAATATCTATGTATGCGAAGCGCTGAACATGGCGGGCATCGCCCCGACTCGAGCGGCAGGGCGCATATCGAAGCCCCGACTCACTTTGCTGGTAGAAGCGATTCGTACCGTTCTGTCCGCCGCCATCGTCGCCGGCGGTTCCACCCTGCGCGATTATGCGCGGCCGGATGGCGAATTGGGCTATTTCTCCAACCAATGGCGAGTCTATGGGCGCGAAGGGCAGATTTGTCCTTGTGGTGGCACCGTGCAGCGCCGAGTCGATGGGGGGCGATCGACCTTCCATTGCCCCAAATGCCAGAAATAGCGGGGGGCTCGCTGGTTGACGACACCCCGGAACAGCTGTAAGGGGCGCACCTTCACGAGGCTGGTTGGCGAATCCGACGGGCCTCTTCCCGAGATTTGATGAGAACCGAGGAATAGTATGGCCAATACGCCGCAAGCCAAGAAGCGCATCCGTCGCAATGAGCGTCGCGCCGCGATCAATGGCGCCCGCATCAGCCGGATCCGCACCCTGGTGAAGAAGGTGGAAGCCGCCATCCTCGCCGGTGACAAGGATGCTGCTGCGACCGCGCTTCAGACTGTCCAGCCCGAACTGGCCCGCGGCGTTGCCCGTGGCGTTCTGCACAAGAACACCGCCGCTCGTAAGTTCGGTCGCCTGACCAAGGCCGTCGGCGCGATCGCCTAAGCCTTACGTTAAGCTACCCGCTTATCTGAAAAAGCCCGCTCCGGATCGCCGGAGCGGGCTTTTTCTGCTGGAGTCACGGAATAGTCATTTCCCTGACCCGCGAATTTCTCACGATTCGAGCCGTATCGTCAGAATCGCCACCAAGTAATTCACTGAAAAATAGTCATAATTTGTGAATCTGCAGTTTTCCGCGGAATTCCCGAGTCAACGTCTTTATTTCAGTTTTTTGAAGCGACCCGCCCTTGATCCGGCGAAGCGGCCCTGTCTATTTT
>NZ_NOIW01000074.1:0-27849 GCF_002708645.1 Sphingobium sp. IP1 | reverse complement strand
CTCGATAATCGCCCATTCCCGATCTGTCAGTTCGTACCGCCGCCGTGCCATCAAGCCCTCCAACTCTGGAGGCCTCTGAATCACGCCAATCGCCAATCCTCAAGGCTTTTTATGAGTTTACGGCCTAATAGGTCAGGCCCAACCGGATCATGCCCTGCCATTTGCTGAATTCGTCGGCCGCCGTATCGGCTGTCCGGCGGGTATAGGTGGCCACCGCCTCGATCCACATATGGCGGTTGAGCAGATAGCGTGCGCCGCCTTCGCCGGTCCAATAGCGCTGATCGGCATCGAAACTCTCGCGATAATGGACATTTCGCATCCCGACAGACCCGCGCATAATCAGGTTGTGCCGTACCTCCTGGTCGATGCCCAGGTCGATACGCGTGTCGATGCGTCCCATCGCGCCGGCGCGGATTGTCGCCACATCACCGCGGAAAATATCCAGGCGGACGGCGGTACGGGTCTGAGGGCGCCAGGTCAGCTGGCCGTTGGCGGACAGGCCGGTAAACGCATCAAGGGCAAGGTCGCGAGGATTGGAATGGAATATGCCGATGCCGATATTGCCGTTGAGCTTGTCACCCAGTTCCAAGGATACGCCGGCCAATGCACCATAGGTCGTGGTCGAGCGATCGACGCCGTTGCGGTCTGTCTTGAGGCGCGGCTCGCGATCGTTGAGATAGGGCTGGACGAAAACGGCCACGCGCTGTGACAGCTTGACCTGTCCCTTCACCGCGACGCGGTATGTCAGCATGTCGCGATCGGAATCCTCGAGCGAGAGATAGTCGAGCTTCGTCACCCCGGCTGTGGCTGTCACGCCGATGCGCGGACCATCATAGCGATATTCCAGATCGCCGTTGGTCACATTGATAAGCGCTGGCGATTGCGTCAGGTCGGGATTGGCCTCGGGCGCGCCGCGTCTGTCGAAAGTCCGGTCAAAGGATGCCGTTGCCGTCACCCAGTGCCGGTCACCGAACCCTTTGCGATAGCTTGCGCGAATGCCGAACTGATCGGTATTTTCCTGTGAGGTCTTGGCGTAGCGCGAAAATTCGCCGTAGCCGCGCAGGAAGAACATCGACGTGTCGGTGTCGCGGTTCACCTCCACGCTTGGCCGCACCAGAAAAATGGTGTCGGATTTCCGGTTTTCGTCGGTGGCGAAGATATTGTTGTCGAACCGCACGCCCAGGTCCAACCGGGGTTCGATGACAAAGCCGCCGGTTTGAATGGTGCGCGGCTCATAGCCGGGGCGCGGGAGATCGTCGATCGGCGTGGTGCGGGTGATATCCTGCGCGGCAAGGGGCGAGCCGCTGAGCGCGAACGCGATCACGAGCGGCAGGCGACGATAGCGCCAGCGCAAACGCGCTGCGCGACCAGACCCGTTCTGGCACACGTTCAGAACCAGCTTTCACGAATCTCGATCAGATCGCCGGGCTGGACCGGACTGGTCTGGGTCGCACTGCCGGCCATATTGGCACGCGTGATTTTCACCGTCTTCGTGTTGGCGCGGAAAGTGAAACCGCCGGCGACCGACACGGCGGTCATCACCGACATGCCCGGGACAAAGGGATATTGGCCGGGCTTTTGCACCTCGCCGGTGATGAAGAACGGGCGATAGGCGATGATCTGGGCGCTGACCTTGGGATCGAGTACCAATTGTTGCGCGCGCAAGGCGGCGGCTACATCGGCCTGCAGTCCGTCGACGGTCTTGCCCGAAGCCGGGATGTTGCCGACCATCGGCAAGGACAGCATGCCCGTGTCCGAGATGAGATAGGTCTCGCTCATCATGTCCAGCCCATAGACATTGAGGCGGACCTGGTCGCCGGGACCGAGCTGATAGGGGGTGGGGGCGGCAGTGGCCAGCGGCGTCAGCTTGGCTTCCGGTCCGGCGCAGCCACCCGGTCCCGTGGCGAACAGGGCAAGGGCTATCGAGATCAACAAGCGCTTTTCCATGCTATCCTCCCGTCTTCATGGCCTTGGTTGCCGCTTCAGGCGCGGGCACGCGTGGCGCCCGCCGGCGTGGAAATGCCGCCGCCGAGCCACATACTCAGATCCCGTTGAAGCATGTCCTGCAGCCGCAAAACATCGTCACGATAATAAGCTCTCAGCATCTTGTGCAGTTCGCCATCCAGTGGTGGATAGCGCACCGGTGATGCCAGCGATGCGCGTACCCGGGCGAGTACGGGGTTGCTCCGCAGCGGGTCCAGGGCCGGTCGCATGGGGCGCAGCAGCCGTCGCAGCGTCAACGGCAATAGCGGCGTACTGCTGTCATTCTTCCGGCTGTCCAGCTGATCGGGCGCGATATGGGCAGGGACGCCAATATGTCTGCATATGTCGACGATCATCTGTTCGGCGGAATGGGCCAGGTCCTCGTAGAGCAGCACATGCAACTGCTCGCGCGGGAACAGCTTCAGGAAGCGATCGAGATGTCGCGCATAAAGACCGCTGGCTAGGAACCGCCGCTCGGCGCTGCGCTGGCCCTGCAGATATTTGCGGGGATCGCCGCCAACCATCCCGCGCCGGTAGAGCATGCAGTAATCGGAATAGGCGCGCTGCACGGGATCGCGCAATTGCACGATCAACCGGGCTTCGGGCAGCGTCTGGAACAGGCGATCGGCGGCATCGGGATGCGCCAGATAGTCAGCCGACTTTTCGCCAAGAATGCGGTCCGGCGGCGCATCGTCGAACAGCGTGGCATACCAGTCCGTGCCGCGGGCATAGTCACTGCTGAAATAATGGGGTTCGGTCTTGGGCAGCCACAGATTGGGATGGCAGCGCAACTGATGGGCGATCCAGGTGGTCGCCCCCTTGACCGCACCGATGATGATGAAATGCGGGCGACGGCCGTCCGGAAACATCATCGGGCTCCCTGTTCGATGACTGTGCGCAGGATATTGCCCATATAGACGCAATCGGCGGCGGACAGGCTGGGATCGACAGGCAGCAACAGGCTGGTTTCCCCCAGTCGCCTGGCGACGGGCAGTCGGTTCGACGGGCCCATCGCCGCGTCGGTGAACGCGCGTTCGAGATAGATTTCAGGGCAGCTGCCCGACTGGCACGGCACGCCTAGCTCTCGCGCCGTTTCGATGATCCGATCGCGCGACCAGCCATCCTTCAGCCGTTCGAGCCGCAGAAACGCATAGAATTTATAATAGGCAGGGTCGATCCCGGGTTCCGGGTCGATCAGGCGGAGCGCTGGAATGTCTGCCAATATGTGCCGCAATATCCGGGCATTGTCGCGGCGCTGCCGAAGCCAGGTTGGCAGCTTCCTGAGCTGCGCAACACCGATCGCGGCCTGCATCTCGGTCATCCGATAGTTGCTGCCGAAATGATTGTGGAGCCAGCGGAAGGACACGCCATTGCCCCCCTGCACCATCAGTTCGGGATCCTTGCCATGATCCTTCAGCGCCCAGGCCCGCTTCCATATGTCGGGATCGCGCAGCAGCAGCAGTCCGCCTTCGCCGCCAGTCGACATGATCTTGTCGGTACAGAATGAAAATGCGGCCGCGTCGCCGAACCCGCCCATGACCCGGCCGTGGCGCGTCGCGCCATGGGCCTGCGCGCAATCCTCTATGATCCGGATGTTCCGCGCCGCGGCGAGCGCGCAGATTTCCTCCATCGGGGCGGGATGGCCGGCCAGATGGACGACGATGATCGCGCGGGTCCGGGCTGTCAGGCAGGCGGCGATCGTGTCGGGGCTGAGCCCCTGGGTCACTTCATCGACATCGGCAAAGACGGGGGTGGCGCCACAGGCCACGACGCAGCTCGCCGAAGCCATGAAGCTGCGTGCGGGGACGATCACCTCGTCGCCAGGGCCGATGCCCAGCGCCCTGAGCGCCACTTCCAGCGCGAGCGTCCCGTTGGCCAGGGCAATGGCATGGGGCATGCCGCACAGTTCGGCAAAGCCCTGCTCCAATGTCGCACAGCATTCGCCATGATGCAGGGCGTTGACGCGTCCGGTTTCCAATATCCCGGTTACGGCGGCGATCTCGTCCGGCGCATAGACTGGCCATTGCGACACGATCGACATGGAGCGCTGCGGGATGGCGTCATGATGGGGGCGAGCCAGCATCCTTTCCCTCCCTTATTGCATCTGGCGGACGGCGCCGTCCTGCGGCCATGTCGGCTTGGCGATCTGCGATTTTTTGATGGCCGTGAGGCAATTTTCCTTGTCCAGGGGGCGGGGCGGCAGCGGGGCTTCCCTGGTCACGGCATCCAGCATCTCGAACAGCAGATGGCGCACCTCGACCTGGTCATGGGCCAGGACGGCGCGTTCCAGTTGCTCAAAGCCGGCCTGCAGCCGTGCCGGCGGTACGGGCACCGGTTCGGCCTCGAACACGCCGGTAAGGTCGGACGGCAACTGGCGTTCGCGTTCGTCGAACAATTCCTCATACAGCTTCTCGCCGGGGCGAAGGCCGACGATCTTGATCGGCACGTCTCGCTCGAGGGCGAGGCCGGCCAGGCGGATCATGCGCCGGGCGATGTCGATGATCTTTACCGGTTCGCCCATGTCGAGCACGATGATGCGCCCGCGTTTCAGGCCATATTCCATGGCGCGCGCGGTGCTGTGCAGGATGAGTTGCACGGCCTCGTGCACGGTCATGAAGAAGCGCGTGATTTCCGGATGCGTCACGGTGAGCGGCGAGCGGCTCTCCAACTGGCGCTGGAACAGGGGAATGAGCGAGCCGCTGGAGCCCAGCACATTGCCGAAGCGGACGGTCATGAAGCGTGGTGCGCCGGGGTTTCCGGCGCCTTCGAGGTCAAGCGCCTGGCAGTAAAGTTCGCCCAGCCGCTTCGTGGCACCCATCACGCCGACCGGATTGACGGCCTTGTCGGTCGACACCTGAACCATGGCCCTGACGCCATGGCGCTTGGCCGCGTCCGCGACATTGCATGTGCCGAGCACGTTGGTCTGCACGCCCGCGCAGACATTGGTCTCGACCAACGGCACATGTTTGAGCGCGGCGGCATGAAAGACGAAATGGGGTTTCCATTCGGCAAATACGGCCATCACATGTTGCCGCTGCCGCACCGAACAGAGCAGCGCATGGCAGGAAATGGCGGGATAATTTTCCCGGATTTCCATTTCG
This sequence comes from Sphingobium sp. IP1, assembly GCF_002708645.1. Lineage (NCBI taxonomy): Bacteria > Pseudomonadati > Pseudomonadota > Alphaproteobacteria > Sphingomonadales > Sphingobiaceae > Sphingobium > Sphingobium sp. IP1. The sequence goes on along the minus strand of NZ_NOIW01000074.1, from coordinate 22,765 downwards.
ACCGAATAAAGATTGAACTCGCCACAATCGAGCAGCAGCAGTTCGGACGGCTCGAAGACGGCAACCTGGCGTGCCAGTTCCCGACCGATCGATCCCCCGGCGCCGGTTATGAGCACGCGCTGACCCTTGATTGCCCGATGGACGATTTGCGCGTCGAGCTGGGTCTGGGGCCGGTCGAGCAGATCGGCGAGATTGATCAGCTGGAGGTCGAGCGGCTTGTTGATCTCCGTTGCCGGCGGCGCACGCAAGACGGACAGATTAAGCGTTTGCGCCGCCGTGACCAGTTTCAGCTTTTGCGGGCCGACCACGTCCTCGGGACCCGTGGCCAGGATGATGCAGGTGGGCCGCTGATTGCGCGCGGTGAGGTGCGACACGACATGGTCGATCGCTTCGACCCCGCCCAGCATCGGCACGCCTCGCAGCCGCAAATGCGCCTCGCCGCTGTCCAGGTCGAGAATGCCGACGGGCAGATAGGGGGGCGTCGGCAGCATCTCCAGATGGCGCAGGATGGTTTCGACATATTCGGGATGACCCACGATCAGGGCGCGCTGCTGGCTGACGGCGATGTCGGAGCGTCGCGCATTGTCGCGCATGCCGGGCAGGTTGATGCGGTTCAGGCCGCGCGTCATGTTGCGCAGCACGCGGCGCCACAGGCGCCCGGCGGACAGGAGCGAGATCAGGACCAGGCATTGGATGAACGGCACCGAAGTGGGCATCCAGCGCTGTCCCTGGCTCAGCATCAGGACGATCATCGTTGCGGTGATGGCCAGGATCGCGGCCTCGACCAGCCGGATCAGGTCCGGCAGGGAGGCGAGGCGCCAGATGCGGTTGTAAAGCCCGCTCCAATGAAAGGTCACCAGGCCCACAAGGATGAAGATCGGCAGGCTGTGCAACGCGCCGTCGACCATATGCTCCGGGACGGCACCGTTCATGCGCAGGATCAGGGCGATGCCGAGCGAGGTTGCTATTGCCCATGAATCATAGGCCATATAGGTAGGTGTGCGCCATTTGCGAAACAGGGCGCGAAGTTCACCGGCTATAGGCATGGTTTTCCCCTTGTCGATGCAAGCCAAGTTTCGGTGACCGCCTGAGCGCCCGGGCGCTCAGGCCACGAGATCCATCCGAACACGGCCTCCTTGAACAGGTTAGGTCGATGGCCGCCTGCGGTAAGCTGGGCATAGGGACATCCCGAAGAGGGGTATGGTGATGGCTCTTGTGGTGGGGCGCCTCCCCCCAAATGCCCTACCATGCTCAAAAGTAGTGCTGCCGGTCGCGGTGCCTTGCCCCCATGGATAGGGCCTAAAATAGCGAGCAGGCTGGCGCTGCGCTTCGATCTAATAGGGACGCTTCCATCAGGGGCACGTCGCGAAGCCATCTTCGGGCGATTTTTTGGGGCCGGCACGTCCATGAAGCTGCTTCATGTCATAACCGGATTGAACGTGGGTGGAGCCGAGGCGATGCTCATGCGCCTGCTCCACCATTCGTCCGCGCAGGACCAGGACGTGGTGGTGGCCTCGCTGATGCCGCCAGGCTTTGTCGGCCAGCGCCTGCAGGACAATGGCGTGCGGGTCCATGCCTTGGGGATGACCAGCGTTGCGACCGCCTTGCCGGCGACGCTCCGGCTGGCTGCGCTTGTCCGGCGCGAGCGTCCCGACGTGATCATGGCGTGGATGCACCATGCCCAGTTGGCGACCATGTGCGCGACGATGCTGGCGCGTACCGGCGCACCGGTGATCTGGAATGTTCGTCATTCGCTTGGCGGTGGCTATGTGCATGAAAAGAGGCTGACCCGCCTCGTCCTGCGGACCCAGGCGCTGCTTTCACGGCGACCGCAGGCGATCATCTACAATGCCCGGGTGGCGATGCAGCAATATCGGGCCATAGGCTTTGATCCCACGCGGGCGATGGTCATCCCCAATGGGTTCGATCTGGACGCGGACGGGCAGCGGGCGGAGGCCCAGGATCGGCTTCGCCGGATTTTCGGCATCGCGCCCGACCGCATCGTAATCGCGATGGTCGCGCGGGCGCATCCAATGAAGGATGCCGCCAATCTGGTATCGGCCTTCGCCCGGCTGCATCCCGCCCGTATGCCGGCGCATCTGCTGATCGTGGGAGAGGGGATGGACCGGCCGACGCCGGAGATCGCGGACGCGCTCTCGGCCTTGCCGACCGGCTACTGGACGCTTTCGGGGCAACGGAGCGATGTCGCGCAGTGGCTCGGCGGCGTCGATATCCTCGCCTTGCCCTCGGCCTGGGGCGAGGGATTTCCCAATATCGTGGGTGAGGCGATGGCCAAGGCCATACCCTGTGTCGGCACCGATGTCGGCGACACGGGCTGGGTCATCGGAGCGACGGGCCGCACCGTGCCGCCGCGCAATCCGACAGCCCTCGCGCTGGCGTTGATGGAACTATGCCATTTGCGGCCGGAGGAACGGGTGATGCTGGGCGGTGCCGCGCGCCAGCGTATCAGCGAGATGTTTGCGATCGATCAGGTCGTGAAGCGCTATGATGCGCTGTTTCGACAGGTTGCGGGACGGATCGAGAGCGACGAGCCGGGGCCATCGCCGCGTGATGCGATCCACCATATCGCTCGACTGACCAAATATTATGATGCCGATGATCCGGCGGAGGCTGGTGCGATGCACAAGCGCCTGTTGCGCAGCTGGCGCCGTTCCAAGCGTCGCGTGGTGGAAGCGCTGCATTTCAATTGAGGTGCCGTCCCAGCAGGACCAAAACAGGACCGGTGAACAGCATGGGTTGATCGGTCCTTTTTGCGTGTGATCGGAAAAGCCTTGTCGCCCTATCGCTGTTGCCAGGGGGCGACCTTGATCGCGCGGCGAAGGTTCAAGCTGAGACCGCCGAGCCAGACGATGCCGAAGGCCAGGTGGGCTAGATTGGCACCCATGGCACCGAATTCCATGATCAGCGGGGCGACCGAGCAGTAGAAGGCCATGGCACAGGCCACCACGGTACGTAGGACGCCCCGCTGTTCCCCCAGCGACAGCAGCCCGGCGCGACTGGCCGCGCCGCTGATCGTCATCGTCACCGCCAGGATCTGGACGATGAGGAGCGGTACCGCCCCGGCAAATTGCGCTCCAACGATCAGGCGCATCAGGCTCGCGCCGGCGATCAGGATGGTGAGGAAACAGGCCATGCCAAAGGCGAGCAGGATTAGCTCGGTTTGTATCACCACCCGCACGAAGGCGCGGCGATTGCCGGCCGCCGCCAGCCGGCTGAGGTCTGGATAGACGACCGATTCCACTTGGCTGCCGATCTGTTGCACGACGCGGCTGATCCGCTTGGCAATGTGAAACAGGCCCGCGCTTGCCGGGTCGGCAAGCCAGCCGACGATCAGCGTGTCGACCTGCTGGGCGCTCGACCAGACGGTCAGGGAAAAATTGGATCCCAGGGCAAAGCGCCATACCTTCGGAAAGCGCTCGTTGATGCCTTCGACGCTGGCGTCGAAAATGGCGCGCAGGCCTGGCGCGGGCAGAAGGCGTATCGCAAAGATGAAATTGGAAATCGACATGATGATCTGGGTAAATGTCCAGATCAGCACCATCTCGAACAGGTCTGCATCCATCACGAAGGCGATGCCGATCAGCGCCAGTCTCAGCAGCGCATTGGCGACCTGAATGCGTGCGATCATGCGATATTGGTCGGTCAGGCGGTATATCGCCGTGGCCACACCATTATAGCTAAACAGCAGCGACACCAGGAAGATGAGGGCCATTTGCAGGGTTTCGTCGCTGTAGCCGAGCAGCCATTGCCCCGTCAGTGCAATCCCGTTCGCCACCACCCACGCCGCAACGCCGCCGCCCAGGTCGAGCAACAGTCCGAATTTGAGCAGCGCGAAAAACGCGGCGGAATCCTTTTCGTGATCAAGGCTGGCGCCATAGCGGATGACCGGTTGCCAAGACTGGAAACTCAACAAGCGCTCGCTTGCCTGTCCCAGTGTCAGGATCATTGCCAGGATGCCATAGGCCGCGGGATGTAGCAGTCGAGCCGTAAGGGCGATGGAAAGTAGCGTGATGCCCAGTGTCGCCGCCGTTCCGCTCAGCAGGTGGGTGACGGCGCGCACGCGCCGGTGCGACATGGCTCGAAGCCCCCATGCGTGGGTCGAGATGATGAACGACAATAGCGGGTGCGCCCTCTCCATAGCCATGTCCCTCCACCATGATCGTCGCTAATTCATGGAACCAATCAGGATAAAAGCGCAGCTTTCCTGTAGATGTAATCCCAAATTGCCGATCACCGCAGCGACGCTGGATGATAAGGAACAGGCAGGGGAGACGTTATGTCCATCACCGCCAAAGCCTTTTTTCATCCTGCCCGAAAGCCGACTTCGACCGATGTCGAAGATCGTTTCTTTTCGGATCTGCGCACGCGCAACTCGACCTTCAAACGGACAGCAAGCGATCGCTTCCATGACCTGGATGCACGTTGTCTGGAAAGTTTCGAATTGAGTGGCGCCACCATCGGGCAGGTTCTTGATATCGGCATATCGTCCGGTGCGACGACGCTTGCCCTCTATGAGCGATTGCTGGCCTGTGGGCATATGCCGGCCGTGGTCGGCACCGACATCGCCATCGACGGTCGATTGGTGAAGGCCTATCCGGGCGTGCGGGTGCTGACCGACGAGGCGGGACATCCGTTGCAATATGATGTGTTGGGCCGGGTGGTACGCCCCTGGGGTCGTCGGGCCGACTATGCCACCGGCATGCTCGCGGTGCGCGCTCTGGCAAATGCCTGGCTGGGCGGACGTGCCCAGCGCCTCATAAAGCAGGGGGACGGGGACGTCACGCCCGTGCGCCTCATCAGTCCGCGGCTGAAGGCCGCGTCGAACGTGCAGATCGAGAAGAATGACATCTTTGTCGATACCCCCGCGTTCCGCCATCGGTTTGACTTCATCCGGGCCTGCAACATCCTAAATCGCGGCTATTTCGATGAAGAGGCGCTGCGCCGAGCGATGGCCAACATCGTGCGCTATCTGACCGGGCCCGGGGCCTTCCTGCTGATCGCCCGCTCTGCTCGGGGATGCCATGTCGGCACGCTGTTCCAGGTTTCTGCTAATGGCCGTTTTCTGGACGTCGTGGACCGTTTCTGCGGCGGGTCGGAAGTGGAATGGCTGATGCTTGAAACCCCGTTGCCCGAGCAATGGGCCATCTAGCATGCCGTCGGCCGTCACCATATGCTTTCCCTTCGTGGGAGACCTGGTGGGGGGCAGCCATATCTCTGCCAGCAGCTTGATCGCCAAGATCGATCAGCAGCGTTACGCGCCGCTCGTCATCGTCCAGAACCCGCAGGGCATCATCGCCCGGCTGTTTGCGGACAGGGGTATTGCTGTCGAGGCCATTCCCGCTTCCATTTCTCTCCAGCACGGCCGCAGGGTCGGCCCGTTGCGGGCACTGGAGCTGACGCGAGGCGCCATTCCTCTGGCCCGGTTCCTGCGCAAACGCCAGGTTGCCATCGTCCACAGCAATGACGGGCGCACCCATGCGACCTGGGCATTGGCCGCTCGGCTGGCAGGAGCCCAATTGCTCTGGCATCACCGGGGCGCACCCGATGCATTGGGATTGAGGATGGTTGCGCCGCTGCTGGCCAACCGGGTGGTTGCGGTGTCGCACTTCGCCGGCGACCAGGCGGGCGGCCTGCGCCGCAGGCTGCGTACCGATGTGGTACACAGCCCTTTCGATACATCCATCCAATGCGATCGATGGGCGGCCCGGCAGGCGATACTCGAACTCATCAATGCGCCGCCCACCGCCAATCTTGTCGGCTTTTCGGGCGTCCTGATCGACCGCAAACGGCCATTGCTGTTCGTCGATGCAATTGCTGCGCTTCGCCGTGTCGCGCCCGAACTCGATGTGCGGGGTGTGCTCTTCGGCGAGGCGCTTGACGGCATGGACGCCCAGGTTGCGGATCGTGCCCGGCGGCAAGGCGTCGGCGACGCGATCCATCTGATGGGTTTTCGCACTCCCGGCGCCTTCTGGCTGGCGGGGTGCGATTTACTGATGGTGCCGGCGATCGACGAACCTTTCGGACGAACGCTGATCGAGGCGATGCTGGTCGAAACGCCGGTCGTCGCGACTGCATCGGGTGGCAATATCGAAGCTATCCGAGACCGTGAGACGGGGCGTCTTGTTCCACCAGAGGACGCTCAGGCGCTGGCCGATGCTTGCGCCACCCTGTTACGCGATCCTGCGATGATGGAAGGCATCGGCCAATCTGCGCGGGCCGATGCCTTGCTCAAATTCGGCGAAGCGCGCCATGCCGATGCGATCATGGCGATCTATGACGACATGCTCCATGCTGGCGCCGGGCAGGAGACGCCCCATCGCTAGCGAGGCGACCTCTGCCTTGCTGGCGCGCTCATCCGGTCCGACCCGGCCGGCTTCGCCGCGCGACACAGCCGGGGGCGGGTTCAATGTCGCGGCGCACGGCTTGCGCGGCCTGGCAGCGATGATGGTGCTGCTGGCGCATATTCTGGGCGGCACCGCCAAACATATCTATGCCCAGAATGATGCCTATGTGCAGGGCATTGCAGGCGCCTGGGCATTAGGCACTTTTGGTGTCGAACTGTTCTTCATCATCAGCGGCTATGTCATCCTGCCAAGCGCAATGCGTTATGGCGCGCAGCAATTTGCGCTGCGCCGCTTCCTGCGGCTTTATCCGCTGTTTTTCGTGCTTTCGCTGCTCTTCATCGCGCTGAACGCAATCACCAATGCCTATCCTGCGCTCAATTCGACGAAAGCGGTGATTTCGGGCCTGCTGTTCATCAACCTTTTCACTGGCACCGAGCAGCTTACGCCCAATGCGTGGAGCCTGACCTACGAGGTGATCTTCTACCTGCTGATGTACGGGATCGTCTATTTTACGGTGCATCATCGTAATCGCGCGGGCGCCGCCGTCGCAATCATGGTCGGACTGATCTTCCTGCTGACCCATCCGATCGCCATCTATTTCGTCATCGGCGCCGCGATCCGACTGGCCAGTGCCAGGCCGTGGCGCTGGCCCATCCCGGCGCGCGGTCTGGAGCTTGCAAGCCTGATCGCGATGATCGCCTTCGCCAGCCGTGGCCATTTCGAATATAGCTGGAGCGACTTTGCCGATCCGGTCCTGGTGCCGATCATCCTGTCGGCCGGACTCTATTTCCATTGCGCGATCCAGCCGGGCAGCCTGACCGCCCGCGCGCTCGACAATCCGCTGTTCCGCTATCTCGGTACCGTCAGCTACAGCCTCTATCTCGTGCATCCCTACAGCTATTACGGGATACGCAGGATATTCGACCATTTCGGCTGGTTCACCGACAATGTGCTGGGATCGATCGCGATCTTCGCTGCGGTCGTGGTGGCCGTGACCATGCCGCTCACCCATCTCGTCCATATCAGCCTGGAAATCTGGCCCTATCAACGCTTTTTCGGGCAGCGGATCTATCGGGAAAAGAGCAGCGCGACGGCCCAGGCGCAGCCAGCGGGAGGCGAGGCATGAGCAGTGCGTCTGAAGGCACCGTGGCCGATGCGCGGGCGATGGCAGACAGCCCGCCAACGGCGATCATGGTCGGCATATTCCTGGCGGCCTATCTGTCATGGCGCCCCTCGATCGACATCATGTTCACGGTCAGCGACTTGTGCCTGCTGATCGGGGGCGCGCAGTTGCTGGTCCGGAAACATATTCCGCTTGAACCCTTCGGCCTGCTGTCGCCGCTCTGGTTCGCGGCCTTCGCCCTGATGATGGGCGGCCTGCTCGTCAGTTCGCTCTTCTGCCATGATCCCACGCGCTGGATCATCGTCGCCCTGCAATATAGCGTGGCCTGGGTCGTGCTGCCTTTCCTGCTGATGGGGCATGGTGCCGCCAACACCAACCGACTGGCCTGCGCCTTGCTGTTCGGCGTGTTCCTGATGGAGCTGATCGGGATCATCGTCTATTTTACCTATTCGGGCTCGTTCGAAGACGCGCGCGCCACGCTGGGCCTCGATTTCCTGTCCGGCAGCGGGCGGCTGGGGGCTTTCGCGACCGACGCGAACTGGAATGGCGCAACCATCTCGATGGCCTTGCCCTTTGCCTTCTACCTGCGCGCACGCCGGGTCATCGGCCTCTGGCAGATGCTCGTCATCGCAGGCGTCCTGTTCTATGCCTTGCTGCTGAGCGCGTCCGCAACCGCCTTTGGCAGCATGGTTGTCGCGATCCTGTTCTTCGTCCTGTTCGGCGACCGTCGCATTCGCGCTTATGTTCTTGGCGGGCTGGTCGGTATCGTTGCGTTGGGCATCGTTCTGAACGCCGCCAATGTCACTTTGCCCGCCGTGTTCCAGAAGCGCGTCGCGAACGCCTTGGAGGCCGGCGACATAGCGGAGGCGGGCACGTTCGAGGACCGGCTGGGATTGGCCAAGGATGCGTGGCAACGCGTCGGTGATCATATGTTCGTCGGTGTCGGTGTGGATCAGGATCGCGTCATCAGCCCGGCCGGCGCGCCGGTGCATAACATGTATCTGCTGCTGTGGGTGGAAGGCGGCTTTCTCGCCCTTGTCGGCTGGATCGCGATGATTGGCGTTGGCGGCGTGATCGGGTTCACGGCGTTGAAGCGGGACAGGCTGGCCGGGGCGCTTGCCCTGTCCGTCCTGGCGACCTTCCTGCTCTTTTCCGCCGCGAGCCCGCATATGTACGCACGGCTGTGGGCGGTGCCGGTGTTGCTGGCACTGGCGATCGCGCTGCATGGCGGCGAGGCCGACCTGCGGCGACGCAGTGGGCGTGCGCTTTCGTCCAGGCGGATGCGAGCCTTGCGCTATGCACGGGGATAGCCGTGCGGCGCTCTGGCGCCCGTCGTCGGGATGGGCGCCCAAGCGCTGGCATGCCCTGACGCCGGCCAGGTTCCTGATCTATGCGATCCTCGCCTTCGTGCTGATCGGCCTGTTCGGACGGATCGTCACCTTTCCGCTGGGGCATGACGAGCAGATCCATGTCAGTGCCGGTCGGCTGCTGTTCCAGGCGCCGCTGTATCAGGCGCTGGGATATAATCATCTGCCGGGCCTGCCCCTGCTGCTGCACACGCTCTATGCGCTGACCGGCGACAGCTATCTGCTGTTGAAGGGGCGTCTGCTCATCTTCCTGTGCTGGATCGCCACCGGGCTGCTGCTCTATCGCTTTGCGCTGCGGCAGACGGGGGATCGGCATGTTGCCCTGGTGGCCTTGCTGGTGCTGGTGGCGGGTGTGCTCATGGGCCCGGCAGGAATGCTGGTCACCAATAATTTCCTGCCCGTCCCGTTCGCGATCCTTTCGTTCGATCTGTTCTTGCGCGGGCTGGACGAAGGCCGGGTCCGTCCGGGCCTGCTTTTCCTGTCCGGGCTGGCCATGGGCTTCGCGGCCGTGCTGAAGGTCAGCTATGTGTTCCTGGGACCGCCTTTCGCGCTGGCGGCGCTGTTGCTGCCACGCGCTCTGCCTTTTGGGGAAAGAGTGCGGCGGGTGTTCGTGCCGCTGATCATCGGCGGGCTGGTCGGCTGTTCGCCCGCGCTGGTCGTTCTGATCAGCGATCCCTACGGATTATTTGCCCACACGGTCCGCTATTTCTCGCACGGCCATCTTGCCTATTGGAAGCAGGCGACCGCCGCCAAGGCGATGTCCTTTCCCGAAAAGATCATGGTCGCCGAAGGCGTGTGGCTGGCCGGATCGGGGCTGCTTGCGCTTATTCTCGCGGGCGTTTTTGCGGGAACATTGGTGCGCAGGGCAAGGGCAGCAATGTTGGCCTGGTGGCCGATCCCTCTCGCGGCGGGACTGGGGGCCTTCGGCGCGCTCGGTGCATTCGTGCCGACGCCGGCCTTCCCGCAATATTATGAACCGCCGGTGCCCTTCTTCATTCTCCTTTTCATCCTCCTCTACCGCCGGCTCGATGCCGAGGCGCGGCACTGGATGGCGGCCGTGCTGGGAAGCGTGGGGGCGCTTGCGGTCATCAGCGTGACGCCGCGCCTTGCCGCAGCCGTGCCGGGCGTGGCGCAGCCGGTCCGCTGGACGGGCATGGTCGTACATCGACAGGGGCAACAGATCCGGGCAGTGCTGGACAGGGCAGGGGCACGGGGCAGGGTCGCAACCCTGTCGCCGATCGCGGTGCTGGAAGGCGGGTTGCCGATTTATCGCGAATTTGCCGCCGGACCTTTCCTCTACCGCGTCGCGCAATATCTGCCGGCTGCCGATCGCCCCTATTTCACCACGACGACTCCGCATGGCCTGCCCGCCTTTCTCGACGCCGATCCGCCAGCGGCGATCCTCGTCGGTGAGGAAGGGGAACTCGATGCCGCTTTTGCCAGCTATGCCCGGCTGCGCGGCTATCGGCTGCTGCCTATCGGCGGGGATGAAACCCGGTTGTTCGTGCGGCCGGACGCGGACGGTCTAGCCCTTTTGGAGAGGGGCGTTTCCCATAATGGTGCCGCCCTGTCCGAACGGACCACCGACTAACCCACCTGCGCACGCGCGGCCGTGCCGCAACAGGATATCATGGCGGGGTGGGCCGATATGGGCCTGACGCCAAGGAAGGGGGAGCGACGATGCAAACCGTATTGTTGGCAGGAGGACTGGGATCTCGTCTGTCCGAGGAAACCGTCCGCATTCCAAAGCCGATGGTGGAGGTGAATGGTCGCCCGATCATGATGCACGTCATGGATATCTACAGCCATTTCGGACAAAAGGATTTTGTCTTGGCTTGTGGGTACAAGTGCATGACGATGAAGGCGTTCTTCAACAATCTTCATCTGATGAACAATGATTTCACGGTCACGCTGGGCACCGGGCAGATGAACCTGCGCCCGTGCCGCAGCATGGACTGGAACGTCTCGGTCGTCGACACCGGCGAAACCACCATGACCGCTGGACGCATTCGCCGGTTGCGCGACTGGCTCGGCGACGAGCCGTTCATGGTGACCTATTCGGATGGCGTGGGGAATGTCGACATCGACGCCTTGCTCGCATTCCATCGTGCCCATGGCAGGATCGCGACGGTGACGGCGGTCCAGCCGCCAGCCCGTTTCGGCAATCTGGACCTGGAGGATGATCGCGTCGCCCGGTTCACCGAAAAGGTGACAAGTTACGAAACCTGGATCAACGGCGGGTTCTTCGTCTTCGAGCCGGGCATTTTCGACTATCTGGGCGACGATACCGAGCCGCTCGAACAATCCCCGCTTGCCCGGCTCGCGGCCGATGGGGAATTGTTTGCCTACAAGCATCGCGGTTTCTGGCACCCGATGGACACCATACGCGATCGCGATCAGCTCGAAAGGCTGAGCGCTGAGGGCACGCCTCCCTGGCTTCAGTTCGAAAATGCGCATGGCGCGGAACTGCGGCCGAAAATCTATGCCTGATCCTGCCGGCATTTCCGATCGGATCGCCGCCGCCTTTGCTGGTCGGCGCGTCCTCGTCACCGGGCATAGCGACTTCAAGGGCGGCTGGCTGTGCCTTTGGCTGGCGCATGTCGGGGCGATCGTCAGGGGCATTTCGCTACCACCGACGGGATCGCGCTCCTTCTATGCGGCGGCGGGCATCGCCGAGCGTATCGATAGCCGCTTCGCCGATATTAGGGATGAGGCCGCCCTGCGCGCCGCCGCCCGGGACTTCGATGCGGAGGTCATATTCCATCTGGCGGCACAGCCGCTTGTCCGCCGCTCCTACGCGGCACCCGCCGATACGTTCGCGACCAATGTCATCGGCACCGCCCATGTGCTGGATCAGGCGCGGACCATGCCTTCGCTCAAGGCGGTGATCGTCGTTACCAGCGACAAATGCTATGAAAATCACGACTGGTCCTGGCCCTATCGGGAAAATGACCGACTGGGCGGCACCGACCCTTACAGCGCGTCGAAGGCCTGCACCGAACTGGTCGCGCAATGCTATCGGCGCAGCTGGTTCTCCGATCCGGATGGGCCGATGCTGGCGACCGTGCGGGCCGGCAATGTGATCGGCGGCGGCGACTGGGCGGAGGACCGACTGATACCCGACATCATCCGTGCCGCCGCCGCGCAAAATCCGATGATCATTCGCAATCCCCTGAGCATCCGTCCCTGGCAGCATGTGCTGGAACCGCTCTCAGGCTATTTGCTGGTTGCGGAACAGATGCTGGCCCGCACCTCTGCCGCCGCCGAAGCCGCATGGAATTTCGGCCCGTCGGACAATGATGCGGTGACGGTAGAGCAACTGGCGCGTGCGCTGATCGCGAGCGCGCCGGAACTGGACCTGCCGATCCGCTTCTCCGCCGACAGCAACGCCCCGCATGAAGCGCGTACCTTGCGGCTCGACAGCAGCATGGCGGCCAATGTGCTCGGCTGGCGCGCCTGCCTTTCGATGGCCAGCACCATCCGCCTGACCGCCGACTGGTACACGCACTATCTGCGGGGAGACGCCGATATGGCCGCCTTCTCGTGCGCGCAACTGGCGGCCTATCTCGATCTGCGTACCGCCGCCCATTCGGAGGAGCTTCTGCAATGCACGTAAGTTACGGAAAGAGCGTCCATGGCGAGGCCGAAATTGCCGCCGTGGTGGAAGTTTTGCGGTCCTCCACGCAGATGGGCGAGAAGGTGCGCGCGATGGAGGCCCGCGTCTCGGCGCTGTTTGCCAAGCATCACGGGCTGATGGTCAATTCCGGTTCTTCGGCCAACTATCTTGCCATCGAACTGCTCGGCTTGCCGGCCGGGAGTGAGGTCATCACGCCGGCCCTGACGTTTGCCACCACCGTTGCGCCGATCGTCCGGGCCGGGCTGGTGCCGGTATTCATTGATGCAGAGCCGGGAACCTACAATATCGATGTCGCGCACATCGAGGCGATGATCGGTCCCCAGACCCGGGCGATGATGATCCCTTCGCTGATCGGCAATCTGCCCGATTGGGATGTGCTGATGGACATCGCCAAACGCCACGAGCTGATGCTGGTGGAGGATAGTGCCGACACGCTGGGCGCCACATTGCGCGGCAAGAGCACCGGTACGCGATCGCATATCAGCACCACCAGCTTCTATGGCTCGCATGTCATCAACGCTGCGGGCAATGGCGGCATGATCTGCATCAACGATGACGAAATGGCACGCAGGGCGCGACTGCTGCGCTCCTGGGGACGCACCTCGTCCTTGTTCGTAGACTCCGAAGCCGCGGAAAACCGCTTCGGTGTGCAGGTCGATGGCATCGAATATGATGCGAAATTCCTGTTCGAAGCGCTGGGGTTCAACATCGAACCTTCCGAAATGGGCGCGGCGTTCGGTCTCGTGCAGCTCGACAGGCTGCAGGAGAATATTGCCGCCCGCATCGCCAATTTTGCGCGGCAATATGCGTTCTTCGCCCAATATGAAGACTGGTTCGAACTGCCCCGTCAGTTGGATGAGTCCGTCACCGGCTGGCTGTCCTTCCCGCTGACCGTCCGGGAAAATGCGCCTTTCACGCGGCGCGAGATGCAGATGTGGATGGAGAGTTGGGACATCCAGACCCGCCCTGTCTTCACCGGCAATATCCTGCGCCAGCCGGCCATGCGTGGCGTGACCTGTCGTACGGAAGAGGGCGGCTATCCGGTTGCCGATGCCGTGATGCGCGGCGGCATATTGCTGGCCTGCCATCATGGGCTCGACGAGGCGCAGATCGACTATCTGCAGCAGACCTTCGCTGCCTTTGCCGATCAGCAGGCGGGGCCGCGCACGCGCTCCGCTGCGGTCGCTTGAGGAGCGCAGGCCCATGCGCGCCCTGCTGGTCGGCGGAGCAGGCTTTATAGGGTCGCATCTGGCACGACGCCTTTTCGCCGAGGGGTGGGAGGTGCATGTCCTGCTCCGCCCGGATAGCGATGGCTGGCGACTGGCGACGCTGCCCGACGTGACGCAGCACCGGCTCGCCCTCTCGCACGGTCCGGCCTTGCAGGCCTGTATCGCGGATAGCGCGCCGACCCATATCTTCTGGCTGGTGGGCAATACCGCGTGGCGTCATGATGGTGCGGTGACGCAGGCCGGCGCATCGGTCGAGACGCTGGCGGGTTTCCTGGCGCTGCTCGAAGCCGTGGCACGGACCGGGCGACCACCGCAAATGGTCGTTCGGACGGGATCGATCGCGGAATATGGCGCGCAGGCGGTGCCGTTCCGCGAGGATCAGCGGGAGCGGCCGCTGACGGCCTATGCCGCATCGCTCACCGCCGCCACCTATTATGCCCAGGCACTGGCCCGCAACCTGCCATTCCCAATTGTGACCGCGCGACTGGCGCTGGTCTATGGGCCCGGCCAGGCCGCCGACTTCCTGGTTCCCGCCCTGATCGGGGCCTGCATCGCCGGCCGGCCGATCATCCTCAGCCGGCCGACGGACAGACGCGACCTGATCCATGTCGGGGACGCCGTTGATGCCCTGCTGTGCATCGCGGAAAGCAATGTGCGCGGCGGAACCATCCTCAATGTCGGTTCAGGCACGGATGTGGCCGTCGGCGACCTGGCGGATCGCGTGGTCGGCCTGACGGGGGCGAATCCGCAACTGGTCCGCCGCGAGACGATCGATGATCCGGTCACCTTGCGCCTCGCCGTGGAGGCGCTTGCCATGAACCTGGGCTGGCGGGCGCGCATCATGCTGGATGACGGGCTGGAGAGAACCATCTCCGCCGTCCGCGCCAGCAAGGCGGTGCAGGCATGAAGATGGAAGGGCCCTTGCGAACCCTGGTCTCGGTCGTGGTGCCGGCCTATAATGAAGAGGATAATGTCGAACGCTGCTATCGGGCGATCGTCGATGTATTCGTTGGGCTGCCCGATTATGATTATGAGATCATTTTCACCGACAATCATTCGACGGATCGCACGTTCGGGCTTCTTGCGCGGATAGCGGCCGTCGATCACAACGTCCGGGTCATCCGCTTTTCCCGCAATTGCGGTTATCAGCGATCGGTGCTGGTCGGTTACAAGAATGCAAGCGGCGAATGCGCAATCCAGCTCGATTGCGATCTTCAGGATCCCCCCGCGATGATACCGCAGATGCTGGCGCGCTGGCGCGAGGGGCATCAGGTCGTCTATGGTATCCGCCGCTCGCTGGGCGATGGCCCGGCGACCCAGTGGGCGCGGCGCCGTTTCTATCGGATCATCAATGCGGTCAGCGAGTATGATCTGCCCATCGATGCCGGCGAGTTCCGCCTGGTGGATCGCCGCATCCTGCAGGAACTGGCCGCCGTCGCCGACACCACGCCCTATGTGCGCGGGCTCATCAGCGCGATGGGCTTCTCGCAGGTCGGCATCGAATATGACCGCGGCATGCGCCAGGCCGGACAGAGCAAATTCTCGCTATGGCCGATGATCGGGCTGGCGGTGGATGGTCTGCTCAACCATTCGCTGCTGCCATTGCGGATCGCCTCGCTCGTTGCCCTGCTGGTGGGCAGCACCACTTTCCTCCTGACCTTCGTCTATCTGCTCTGGCGCCTGACCATCGGCGCGGGCTGGCCGGCCGGTTTCGCGACGACGACGGTGCTGCTTCTGATGTCGATCACGCTCAATGCGATGTTCCTGGGCATATTGGGCGAATATGTCGGCCGCATATTCCTGCAGGTAAAGCGCACCGCAGCGCCGCCGGTCGAGTTCGCCCTAAACCTGCAACCACGATCGGCCAGGGAAGCGGCAGGTGGGATCGCGCCGTCATGAGCGCGCGATGGCAGGCCATGCGCTTCCTGGTCGCCGGTGGTGGCGCGACGCTGACGGATGCCCTGCTCTATCTGGGATTGACGGGGCAGGGGCTGGATGCGCGGCTGTCCAATATTCTGTCCTATGGCGGTTCGGCGATCCTTGCCTTCCTGCTCCATCGCCATTGGACCTTCAGGGCACGGGAAGGGGTATTGCTGTCGCAGGGCGGGCGCTTTGTTCTGATGGTCCTGGCCGGGCTGGTGCTTTCGACGCTTCTGGTCTGGCTGTTCGCGACGCCGATCGGTGCCGTGCCGGCCAAGGGCCTGGCCATCTGCGCCACGCTCTGTCTCAATTTCCTGGTATCGCGCCTCTTCGTCTTCGCCGCGCCCGGCCGATCATGACGGCGGGAGCGATGCGATGGCGCGACGGGAAGAAGGGGCGGCAAGAGGGAAAGTCACGATGTGGATCATGACCGCTGCCGCTGCTGCCGCCGGCCTTGCCGTCACAACCGCACTGATGCTGCCAGGCCCCCAGGCGACCGGCCAGTCGGGCGCGCAATCCTCCTCCTTCAACAGCGACAATTGCGAAGAGACCGTGCCGCGCACGAGCGGACAGGCGGCATTTTCCACGGCGGAAGGCTTTGGTCGCTTTGCCAAGGGCGGACGCGGCGGGATGGTCTATCTGGTGACCAGCCTGCAGGACAGGGGACCAGGAACGCTGCGCGAATGTGCCGAGGCGTCGGGGCCGCGGACCTGCGTCTTTCGTGTCAGCGGCACGATCGTCGTCGACGACTGGATCAAGGTGATGCAGCCCTATCTGACGATCGCCGGACAGACTTCTCCGGGGGGCATCGCCATCCGCATCCGCAATTCGCTCAATTCACCGATGCTGGTGCAGACGCATGATGTCGTCATCCGCCACATCCGCCTGCGTCCCGGCGCATCGGCCAAAGCGTCGGATAATGTCGACACGATCCAGATCAGCGGCGCGGCCCATGACGTGATCCTCGATCATCTGTCGACCTCCTGGCCGACGGACGAGGGTATCAACATCGTCGGATCGGGCGATGTGCCCTTTCCCTGCGGCGAGACGCGCGACATCAGCGTGCAATGGTCGATCCTGTCCGAAGGGCTGAATGACGCCAATCGCGGGCCGCACAGCCGGGGCAGCTATTTCGGCTATGGCGCCCGCAATGTCAGCTTCCATCACAATCTGATCGCCAGCAATGTGCGGCGCAACCCGCTGGTCAACCTGCGCGGCAATTTCGACATGATCAACAATGTGATCTACAATTCGCAACAATATAATGGCGAATTCTACACCCGCTTCGGGGCGCTGGCGATCAACATGATCGGTAATGTTGCGGTCGTGGGACCATCCTCGCAAAAGACCAATCAACTCTATCTGGCCGCCTATTTTCGCGATTATCCCGCGCCGTTCGATATCTATGTCCGGGATAATGTCGACATCCACCGCCCTGCCAACAGTGGCGATCAGCGGCTCGTCATGCCTTCGCGCGACTGGCAATATATCCGGGCTGCACCAGTCTTTCCGGTGTCGCTGTCGCCTGCGGCCATCACCGGGCCGGGGCAGGCCTATCGCGACATCCTGGCTTTTGCCGGCGCGACCAGGCCGGTTCGCGATACCGCCGATAAAAGGCTCCTGAACGACATGGCGGTCTGCAAGGGGCAAATTCTCAACGCGCCGTCCCAGGTTGGTGGCTGGCCGGTCCTGCCGGGTGGCGCCGCGCCGCTGGATCAGGACAAGGATGGCATGGCCGACAATTGGGAGAGCGCGCATGGCCTGTCGCCGGCGGACGGGCGCGATGGCGCACAGATCGCCTCCGACGGCTATTCCAACCTCGAACATTATCTCTCCTCTCTGGCAGGCGACGATATCGTGCAGCGCGCGCCTTCGGCCATGCTGCCCGATCCGACCTGTGGCTTTGCGATCAAGGATGTCGGCCCCTTGCCCGAAATCAGCATCAAGGCGCAGCCGAGCCAATTGGCGGCGGCGGGGACGACGACGCTCAGCTGGACCGGCCAGAACATCAAGAGCTGCAAGCTGCTGGGGCTGGGCGTTCCGGCTAACGGATCGCGGCATGTGACGGCGGCCCGGACCACCACCTACCAGATTGCCTGTATCGGCCCCCAGGGGGGCGATGCGATCGATACGGTGGTGGTGCGGGTCGGTCCTTAAGTAAATCTCCTAAAGGGGTAGGGTGGGCCTATCCCGATGGCATGATTCCACCCGGAATTTTCATGTCGTCGGCTTCTGCGCTGCGTTAGCCTTTCGCGATGGCGGGCGGACTGGGAAGCGCGCCTGTCCAACCGCAATCGGTGAGAGGAGTGCCACGGGCCATGGCGACGGGAGCCTATTTGCTGGGATCCAGCGAGTTCCGCATCAATTCGGTTCTGAGCGGCATACAGACCGATGCTTCGGTTGCGGCGCTGTCCTCCGGCGGGTTTATCGTCACCTGGACCGACGCAAGCAGCGACGGCAGTGGAACCGGCATCCGGGCCCAGCGCTATGATGCGAATGGCGTGGCGGTCGGCAGCGAATTCCAGGTCAACAGTTCCACGCTCAATGCACAGGATTCCTCCGCCGTCACGGCGCTGGCTTCGGGTGGCTTCATCGTCACCTGGACCGACAATAGCGGTCAGGGCGGCGATGCCGACAAGACCAGCGTCAAGGCGCAGATGTACGCCGCCGATGGCAGCAGGGTCGGCGGTGAATTCCTGGTCAACAGCACCACCCAGATGGGACAGTCCAATTCGGTGGTGACAAGCCTGGCCTCGGGCGGCTTTGTCATCAGCTGGGTCGACGCCAGCGCCACCGCGCCGGACAACAAGGGCACGGGCGTCCGCGCCCAGATCTATAATGCCAGCGGCGCGAAGGTCGGCGGCGAATTCCTCGTCAACAACACCATCACCAACAGCCAGCTCTCACCGGCGATAACCGGTCTGGCCTCGGGCGGCTTCGTGGCGACCTGGGTCGATTACAGCGCGCTGGGCGGCGACAGTTCGGCGACCAGTATCAAGGCCCAGCTCTTTACCGCCAGCGGTGCCAAGGTCGGCGGCGAATTCCTGGTCAACAGCGCGACGGCAGCGACCCAGGACCAGCCGGTCATCACGTCCCTCTCGAACGGTGGCTTCGTCATCGTCTGGCGCGACCTCAGCCTTCAGGGAGACAGTAGCGCATCGGGCATCAAGGCGCAGATCTATGACGCCGCCGGCAATCGCGTCGGCACCGAAATGCTGGTCAACAGCACCACGCTCAATTCGCAGGATCAGCCCACGGTGACGGCCACGGTCGATGGCGGATTTGCGGTCAGCTGGCGCGACAACAGCATCCTCTCATCGGACGCAAGCGGCTTTGGCATCAAGACGCAGATATTCGATGCCTCTGGCGATCGGCTCGGCGGCGAATTCCAGATCAACGGCATCACCGCCGGCAATCAGGAAATGCCGACGATCGTCGCGCTGCAATCCGGCGCGCTGCTGGTGACATGGACCGATTATAGCGGCCAGAGCGGCGACAGCGATGGATCGATCAAGGCGCGGATATTGACCCCGACCACCGCCGCGATCAGCGATCTGACCCTGTCCAATACGACCCTGTCGGAAACGGCGGTCGAAAATACCAGCATCGGCAGTCTCAGCGCCAATGGCGCATCCAATGCAGTCTATAACTACCAGATACTCGATGATTCCACCGGCGGCGCCTTTGCGGTCTACAAGGACAAGCTGGTGGTGCAGGACAGTCTGCTGCTGGATTATGAGACGTCCATCCAGGCGACCCTGACCATCCGCGCCACCGATACGTTCGGCAACAGCTTCGACAAGGTGGTGACGCTCAACCTGACCGATGCCGTCAATGAACAGCGCTATACCGGTGGCACCGAACAGCTTGCCAACAGCATGACCACCGGAAGCCAGCAACAGGCTTCGGTCGTCGGTCTTGCCGATGGCCGCTACGTGATGGTGTGGAGCGATGGCAGCGCGCAGGGAACAGATACCAGCGGCAGCGGTATCAAGGCGCAGATCGTCGACGCCAATGGGGTCAAGGTTGGATCGGAATTTCTGGTCAATGTTGCGACCCTGAACGGCCAGGACAGTGCCGTGGTTGGCGCGCTCGCGTCGGGCGGTTTCGTCGTCAGCTGGGTCGATGCCAGCCTGACGGGCGGCGATGCCTCGGTGTCCAGCATCAAGGCACGCGTCTATGATGCCGGCGGCAATGCGACCGGCACCGAATTTCTCGTCAACACGGCCACCGCCAACGCCCAGCGCACACCCGCGATCACCGCGCTTTCCTCGGGCGGCTTCGTCATCACCTGGGCCGATTCCAGCCTGCAGGGTGGAGACGCCAGTTCGACATCGGTCAAGGCGCAGGTCTATGATGCCGCTGGCAACCGGCTGGGCACGGAATTGCTGGTCAACACCAACACCGCCAACGCGCAGGATACGCCGGTGGTGGCTGCACTGTCCAACGGCGGATTCGTTGTCAGTTGGCATGATTCCAGTCTTCTGGGCGGCGACAACAACAAGGACGCGGTCAAGGCCCAGATCTTCTCGGCCAATGGCAGCAAGGTTGGCGGCGAATTTCTCGTCAATACGACGACCGCCGGCAATCAGCAGCAGCAGGCGATCATCGGCCTTGCCAATGGCGGTTTCTCCATTGTCTGGGCCGACAATAGCGGCGTTGGCGGCGACAATGACTATTATGGCCTGAAACTGCAGATATTCGACGCCAGCGGTGCCAAGGTCGGCGGCGAAAAACTGGTCAACACGACCGTAGCCGGCGGCCAGTTGGCGCCCAGCATCAGCGCCATGGCCGGCGGGAATATCATGGTCAGCTGGTCCGACTATAGCGGCGCGGCCACAGAAAATGGTACCGCAGGGATCAAGGGGCAGATTTTCGACATCAACGGCGCCCGCATTGGTGGCGAGTTTCTCGTCAATACCGAATCCCTCGGTGCTCAGGCCGATCCGGCGGTCGCCGGTGGCACCGATGGCGGCTTCGCGCTGGTATGGACCGATTATAGCGGCCAGGGCGGCGACAATCTGGGAACATCCGTCAAATATAAGCTGTTCGAACCCCTCGGCCCGCAAGGTGGCCCACCCGCGCTGATCGCCACGGCGGACACGGTGGCCGGCGTGGAGGATCAGAGCATCACCATCCTGGCGTCGACATTGCTGGCCAATGATGTGGATGCGGAGGGGCTGCCCATCTCGCTGGTCGGTGCATCGGCGATTTCCGGCGGCACGATCAGCCTCGATATCGACGGCAACATCGTCTTCACCCCCTATGCCAATTTCAGCGGCACGGCGCTCTTTTCCTACGAGGTGGTGAACACCGTCGGGGTCGACGCGACCGGGCGGGTGAGCGTGGTCGTGGCCGGCGTCAATGACGCTCCCACCGCGAATGCCGACACTGTCAGCGTATCGGAGGATGGCTCCACCTTCTCGTCGGCCACCTTGCTGGCCAATGATGTCGATCCGGATCCCGGCGATGTGCTGACGCTGCAAGCCCTGCCAGCGACCACCACCAACGGTGTCGCGCTGACCCTGTCGAACGGGACGATCATTTATGCGCCCGGGTCGGCCTATCAGTCACTGGCCGTCGGGCAGAGCGTCACCGATTCCTTCACCTATACGGTCAAGGACAATGCCGGCATGCAATCCAGCGCCACCGTGACGCTGACGGTGATGGGCGCCAATGATGCGCCGACGACGCTGGCGCTGACCGGGAACATGGTGAATGAAAATGCGGCCAACGGCACGGCCATAGGCACATTGAGCGCAAGCGACATCGATAGCGGCGATGTGCTGACGTTCAGCCTGACCAACACGGCGGGCGGACGCTTTTCGGTGGATGGGGCAACGGGGCTGATATCGGTCGCCAATGGCAGCTTGCTCGATTATGAAACGGCGACCTCCTACCAGGTGGTCGGCCGCGTGACCGACAGCCAGGGTGCCTATGTGGAATCGAATTTCACCATCGGCCTCAACAACATGCCAGAGCCGAAATATTTTATCGGCGACAATGGCGTGAATATCTTCACCGCTGCCACCAACGATCTGTGGACAATCAACGGGCTGGGCGGGGCCGATGTGCTGACCGGCAATGCCAGCAGCGACATCCTCTACGGCGGTTCGGGGAATGACACGCTCGACGGCGCTGGTGGCGCCGATATGCTCTATGGCGGCATCGGCAACGACATTTTCTATGTCGATAATCTGGGCGACCGGATCGTCGAATATTATGGCGAAGGCACCGACATTGCTTATGCCAGCGTCGATTTTACGATGGAAGACAATCTCGAAAAGCTGACGCAGACCGGCTCGGCCAATATCGCGGTGGTCGGCAATGATTTCGCCAATACCCTGACCGGCAATGGCGGCAACAATCTGATGCGCGGCAGCCTGGGTGGCGATCTCATCGTTGGCATGGGCGGCGATGATGGCATCTATGGCGAAGACGGCAACGACTTCCTGCAGGGTAATGACGGCAATGATCTGCTGGTCGGCGGCGCTGGCCTCGATGAACTGACCGGCGGGGCAGGGGCGGACAGCTTCCTGTTCGATTCGCTGACCGTATCGGCCGATCGCGACACGGTGAAGGACTTTGCGCCGGGCGAGGACATGCTCGTTTTCGCGCGCAGCATCTTCACCGCCTTTGCCTCGATGCCTAGCGGAAGCCTGCCGTCATCGGCCTTCTATGCCGGAACCGCGGCAACCGCACCGGACCAGTATCTCATCTACAACAAGTCGACCGGCGCGCTTTATTACGACGCCGACGGTTCCGGCTCCCAGGCAATGGTCCAGGTCGCCTTCCTCAGCACAAAGCCGACGCTGACGGCCCAGAATTTCGGATTGGCCTAGCACTTGTCTGACAAGGGGGGGAGGAAATGCAGCGCCGCTTATTGCGGCATTGCCGGCGCAGCACCAGGTCCGGCAAACCTGCGGGCGCACGGCGTGAATGCTGCATCCGTCGGCGGCAAGGTGAGCACATGCAGAGCCGGCCGGCTTATTGAAATCAGGCGTGTCTACGGTGAGAACGGTACAGTAGATCATGCAATCGCCACACGTCCGGTCAGGCGGGACGGGCCGCAGCAGAGTGGTTTCCAGATCTTTTTCCGTGTGCATCCCGCAGGGGGGCAGGGG
>NZ_NOIW01000073.1:0-28278 GCF_002708645.1 Sphingobium sp. IP1 | reverse complement strand
GCCATGGCCTGTTCCTTCCTGCGATCTGAAGCGGGCACACGGCCGCACGCGGAAAAGCGCGGATCGCGTCCCGGAATAAGCGCCCGAAGATGCGGGCATGCGTCCTTGCGGCGCGAACGGCACAAACCGTCGCGAAGAGGGCGCAAAGATGGTGAATCAGGAGGAACCCGTTACCGGGAAACCGCCCCTTTAGGTGACGCTATCGTCGACAGCGCCGATGGTGGAATTGCTGCATGATGACCTCCCTGGGCTATACACCCAGCATCATTGTGTACCGCATGGTATATATTAGCGGGGGCTGTCCCGTCAACCGTCTTTTTGTACCGGGAGGTATTTTATTTGCAGTGCGGCAATTTCAAGGGGCGGACGCACGCAAAAGCGAAATAAAACCCGCTATTTGCTGGGCCACATGGTGAGGGTGGTGTCGATCAGCTGTTCCAGCCGATCGCGCGGCACGCCGGCACCGGCCTGCACGGCCATGCCCTGGATCACGGTCGAGAGGTAACAGGCGAGCGCCTGCGGCTCGACTCCGGCGGGCAGGTCGCCTTCTGCCTGGGCGCGTTCGAACCGGTCGAGCAGGGCGCGGTCGGACGAGGCGCGGCGGGCCAGCACCTCATCGCGGATACATTCGGAATGGGCGGTGCCGCCGACCGAACTGATGACGCCCATGCATCCCTGGGGATCTTTGTTGCCGGTCTGGATCGCCAGCGATCCGCGCAGCATGCGCTCGGCCACCGCCTTGGCGGTCGGTGCCTCCAGCGACGACTTCACATAGCAGAGCTTGTCGCGCTCATAGAGGTCGAGCGCCTTGCGGAACAGGGCTTCCTTGTTGCCGAAACAGGCATAGAGGCTGGGCTTTGTGATGCCCATCGCTTCGGTCAGTTCCGCCAGCGATGCGCCTTCATAGCCGCGCCGCCAGAAGACCTGAAGTGCAGCCGCCAAGGCTTCCTCGGGATCGAACTCCCGCGGGCGGCCCCTGCCACTCTGTGTTGCCGTGATTTCCATACCGACCGGTATATAGGGATGATGGCCGCCTACGTCCATAGGGCGCGCGACATCATCACTAGTCAGCTTTTATCTGATGGGGAAGAATTGGATGCCCGACAAGGATTCGAACCTTGATTGACGGAGTCAGAGTCCGCTCTCTTACCATTAGAGGATCGGGCATCATCAGCAGGGCTTGCCCCGCTTGGGAGGCCGCAGATAGGCGGGGATTCAGAGTCGGTCAAGCGCTTTGTGCAGCCTTTCCGCAGTTTTTTGTCGATCCTCCCGATCGCTGACCGGCTGCCTTCACCGGACAAAGAAAAGCCCGCCGGATCATCGCTGATCCGGCGGGCAATATGTCGGTCTCTCTCAAAACCGGGCTGGGAGCCGCTCCCGATGTAGGAAGCGGCTCCCGCCTTTTCAAAGTCAGTCCATGTCCTGCGTGGTGAAATCATCACCCTGCACGGCACCCAGAGGATCGTCGCCGATCGCGGCTTCCGGACCCTGGGCCAGTTCGGCCGCATGTTCCTCGGCCGCGCTCTTTGGCGCGATCAGGTCGACCTGGGCCGACGCGCGCAGCGCGGCCCGCATCGCCGCGTCACGCGACGAGGCGGCAACGCGCAGGCGGTTCATGCCGGCACCGGTGCCCGCCGGGATGAGGCGGCCGACGATGACGTTTTCCTTCAGGCCAACCAGCGTGTCCTTCTTGCCCTGGACCGCCGCTTCCGTGAGGACGCGGGTGGTTTCCTGGAAGGACGCCGCCGAGATGAACGAACGGGTCTGCAGCGAGGCCTTGGTGATGCCGAGCAGCACCGGCTTGCCGGCAGCAGGGGCGAAGCCCGGCTGCAGCTTGCTGTTGATCTCGTCCATTTCCTCGCGGTCGACCTGCTCGCCGACCAGCAGGGTGGTGTCGCCGGACTCGATGATCTCGACCTTCTGCAGCATCTGACGAACGATCGTCTCGATGTGCTTGTCGTTGATCTTCACGCCCTGCAAGCGATAGACTTCCTGGATTTCGGCGACCAGATATTCGGCCAGCGGCTCGATGCCGAGCACTTCCAGAATGTCGTGCGGATCGGGCGAACCACCGATCAGGTTGTCGCCACGCTTCACGTAGTCGCCTTCCTGAACGTCGATCACCTTGCTCTTGGGGATCAGATATTCGACCGGCTCGCCGCCATCCTCGGGATTGATGGCGATCTTGCGCTTCGCCTTGTAATCCTTGAGGAACTGCACGCGGCCGGACACCTTGGCAATGATCGCATTGTCCTTGGGCTTGCGGGCTTCGAACAGCTCGGCAACGCGCGGCAGACCACCGGTGATGTCGCGGGTCTTGGCCGCTTCACGGCTGACACGCGCCAGCACGTCACCGGCCTGAACCTCGGCACCATCGTCGACCGACAGGGTCGCACCGACCGCCAGCATGTAGCGGGCGGCTTCACCGCTATTATCGTCCATCAGGGTCAGGCGCGGACGCAGATCTTCCTTCGTCCGGGCGGCACCACGATGCTCGATGACGACGCGCTGGGCGATGCCGGTGGCTTCGTCGGTCTGTTCGGTCAGCGTCTTGTTGTCGATCAGGTCGACATACTTAACGATACCCGGCTTTTCCGTGATCACCGGCATGGTGAAGGGATCCCACTCGGCGAAGCGATCGCCCTTCTTCACGGCATCGCCATCTGCGAACAGAATGGTGGCGCCATAAGGCAGGCGGTGCGTTTCGCGTTCGCGACCTTCGCTGTCGATGATCGCGACTTCGCCGTTACGGGCGAGCGACAGGCGACGACCATTTTTGTCGGTGATGGTCGGCATGTCGCGCAGCTCGATCGTACCGTCCGACAGGGCTTCCAGGTTCGACGTTTCGTTGAAGTTCGCCGCGCCGCCGATGTGGAAGGTACGCATGGTGAGCTGCGTGCCCGGTTCACCGATGGACTGCGCCGCGATGACGCCGACCGCTTCGCCGATGTTCACCGGCGTACCACGGGCCAGGTCACGGCCGTAGCACTTGCCGCAAACGCCCATGCGGCTTTCGCAGATCAGCGGGCTGCGGATCTTCACGGCCTGCGTGCCGATCGCCTCGATCTGGGTGATCATGGCTTCGTCCAGCAGGGTGCCGATCGGGATGATGACGGTGCCATCCTTGCTGTCGACGATATCCTGCGCCGTGGTACGGCCCAGAATGCGCTCGCCCAGCGAGGCGATGACCGAACCACCCTGAACGATGGCCTTCATCTCCAGCGCCTTTTCGGTGCCGCAATCATCCTCGACGATGGTGCAGTCCTGCGACACGTCGACCAGACGGCGGGTCAGGTAACCCGAGTTCGCCGTCTTGAGCGCGGTGTCGGCCAGACCCTTACGGGCACCGTGGGTCGAGTTGAAATATTCAAGAACGGTCAGACCTTCCTTGAAGTTCGAGATGATCGGCGTTTCGATGATCTCGCCCGACGGCTTGGCCATCAGGCCGCGCATGCCGGCCAGCTGCTTCATCTGGGCCTGCGAACCACGGGCACCCGAGTGCGCCATCATGTAGATCGAATTGATCGGCGCCAGACGGCCGGTCTTGGGATCCTTGGGCTGGGCACGGATCTCGTCCATCATGGCGTTCGCGACCTGGTCGCCGCAACGGCTCCAGGCGTCGATCACCTTGTTGTACTTTTCCTGCTGCGTGATCAGACCGTCCTGATACTGCTGCTCATAATCCGCCACCAGTGCCTTGGTCTCGTCGACCATCGTCACCTTGCTGTCGGGGATGACCATGTCGTCCTTGCCGAAGCTGATGCCGGCCTGGAACGCGTGGCGGAAGCCCAGCGACATGATGGCGTCGGCGAACA
The DNA here is from genome assembly GCF_002708645.1 of Sphingobium sp. IP1. Classification (NCBI taxonomy): domain Bacteria; kingdom Pseudomonadati; phylum Pseudomonadota; class Alphaproteobacteria; order Sphingomonadales; family Sphingobiaceae; genus Sphingobium; species Sphingobium sp. IP1. The sequence goes on along the minus strand of NZ_NOIW01000073.1, from coordinate 24,463 downwards.
GCACCGTGTCCTTCTGGCCGGTGTGACGATAGACCTGGTCGATGACGTCACCGATTTCCTTCTTGGTCAGAAGGCGGTTGACGACGTCGAAGGGCACCTTGTGCGACTTGGGCAGGCATTCGCCCAGCAGCATGCGACCCGGCGTGGTCTCGAAGCGCTTCATATACTGCTGACCATTTTCGTCGGTCTGCGGCACGCGGCTGATGATCTTCGAGTGCAGGGTGACCGCCTTGGCATAGAGGGCCTGATGGACCTCCTGCATGTCGGACAGCAGCATGCCTTCGCCCGGCTCGCCTTCGCGTTCCATCGACAGGTAATAGATACCCAGGACCATGTCCTGCGAGGGAACGATGATCGGCTTGCCGTTGGCGGGCGACAGGATGTTGTTGGTCGACATCATCAGCACGCGCGCTTCCAGCTGGGCTTCCAGCGAGAGCGGAACGTGGACGGCCATCTGGTCACCGTCGAAGTCGGCGTTGAAGGCCGAGCAGACGAGCGGGTGCAGTTGGATCGCCTTGCCTTCGATCAGCACGGGTTCGAACGCCTGGATGCCCAGACGGTGGAGCGTCGGCGCGCGGTTCAGCATGACCGGGTGCTCGCGAATGACTTCGTCGAGGATGTCCCAGACTTCCTTGCGCTCCTTCTCGACCCACTTCTTGGCCTGCTTCAGGGTCATGGACAGACCTTTGGCGTCGAGGCGGGCGTAGATGAAGGGCTTGAACAGTTCGAGCGCCATCTTCTTGGGCAGGCCGCACTGGTGCAGCTTGAGTTCCGGACCGGTCACGATGACCGAACGACCCGAATAGTCGACGCGCTTGCCGAGCAGGTTCTGACGGAAGCGGCCCTGCTTGCCCTTGAGCATGTCGGACAGCGACTTGAGCGGACGCTTGTTGGCGCCGGTGATGACGCGGCCGCGACGGCCGTTATCGAACAGGGCGTCGACGGCTTCCTGCAGCATGCGCTTTTCGTTGCGGACGATGATGTCCGGCGCACGCAGCTCCATCAGGCGCTTCAGACGGTTGTTGCGGTTGATGACGCGGCGATACAGATCGTTGAGATCCGAGGTCGCGAAGCGGCCACCGTCCAGCGGCACCAGCGGGCGCAGTTCCGGCGGGATGACCGGCACGACGTCCAGGATCATCCACTCGGGGCGGTTGCCCGATTCCAGGAAGCTCTCGACGACCTTCAGCCGCTTGATGATCTTCTTGGGCTTCAGTTCCGACTTGGTGACAGCCAGTTCGTCCAGCAGCGCCTGCTTCTCGCCTTCCAAGTCGAGATCCATCAGCATCTGCTTGACGGCTTCGGCGCCGATGCCGGCCGAGAAGGCGTCCTCGCCATATTCGTCCTGCGCGTCGAGCAGTTCGTCCTCGGTCAGCAGCTGATATTTCTCCAGCGGGGTCAGGCCCGGCTCGGTGACGATATAGCTTTCGAAATAGAGGACGCGCTCAAGCTGCTTGAGCTGCATGTCGAGCAGCAGGCCGATGCGCGAGGGCAGCGACTTCAGGAACCAGATATGGGCAACCGGCGCGGCCAGTTCGATATGGCCCATGCGCTCGCGGCGGACCTTCGACACGGTCACTTCCACGCCGCACTTTTCGCAGACGATGCCCTTGTACTTCATGCGCTTGTACTTGCCGCACAGGCACTCATAGTCCTTGATCGGACCAAAGATGCGGGCGCAGAACAGGCCGTCACGCTCGGGCTTGAACGTGCGATAGTTGATGGTTTCCGGCTTCTTGATTTCGCCGAAGGACCAGCTGCGGATGCGCTCCGGGGAGGCGAGGCCAATCTGGATCTGGTCGAAGGTTTCCGGCTTCTGGATCGGATTGGCGAAGTTCGTCAGTTCGTTCATATCTCAAGTCCCTCTAGAGGGTGTAATTTTCGGGCGAAGCAGGGGAGGGGGCGCTGCCGGAGCAGCGCCCGCGCATCCCTTATTCCGCCGCAGCCGCCATGCCGTCGTCGTCAATCTCGTCCATCGCGGCGAGTTCGACGTTTAGGCCCAGCGAACGCATTTCCTTGACCAGCACGTTGAAGCTTTCGGGAATGCCGGCCTCGAACGTGTCGTCGCCCTTGACGATCGCCTCATAGACCTTGGTGCGGCCGACCACGTCGTCCGACTTCACCGTCAGCATTTCCTGCAGCGTGTAGGCGGCGCCATAAGCCTGGAGCGCCCACACTTCCATTTCACCGAAGCGCTGGCCACCGAACTGCGCCTTACCGCCCAGCGGCTGCTGGGTGACGAGGCTGTAGGGGCCGATGGAGCGTGCGTGGATCTTGTCGTCGACCAGGTGGTGCAGCTTCAGGACATACTTGTAGCCAACGGTCACCTTGCGGTCGAACACGTCGCCGGTACGGCCGTCGAACAGCGAAACCTGGCCGGATTCGTCCAGGCCTGCCAGCTTCAGCATCGCCGACACGTCGGATTCGACGGCACCGTCGAACACCGGCGTCGCCATCGGCACGCCTGCACGGACATTCTGCGCCAGCTCGACGATCTGCTCGGGGCTACGCGCCTCGATTTCGGCGACATAATTGTCGCCATAGATCGTTTTGAGCAGTTCCTTCACCGCCTCGGGGGGCTGGCCCGCCTCGGGGTTCGGATTGGCTTCACGCCATGCGTCCAGAGCCTGGCCGATCTGGGCGCCTAGGCCGCGTGCGGCCCAGCCCAGATGGGTTTCGAAGATCTGACCGACGTTCATGCGCGACGGCACGCCCAGCGGGTTCAGCACGAAGTCGACGGGGGTGCCGTCTTCCAGGAAGGGCATGTCTTCGGCCGGCAGGATGCGGCTGATGATACCCTTGTTACCGTGACGGCCGGCCATCTTGTCGCCCGGCTGCAGCTTGCGCTTCACCGCGACGAACACCTTGACCATCTTCAGCACGCCCGGGGGCAGCTCGTCGCCGCGCTGCAGCTTGTCGACGCGATCCTCGAACTTCTCGACGATCAGCTTCACCGCTTCGTCATACTGCGCCTTGACGGCTTCGATGCCGGTCTGGCGGACATCGTCCTCGACCGCGAACTTCCACCATTCGTGACGCTCGACTTCGCCCAGAAGAGCCTCGTCGATCACAACGCCCTTCTTGACGCCCTTGGGGGCGGCGGTGGCGGTCTGGCCGATCAGCATTTCCTGCAGACGGTTGAAGGTCGCACGGTTGAGGATGCCGCGTTCGTCTTCACGGTCCTTGGCGAGACGGTCGATTTCCTCCCGCTCGATCGCCATGGCGCGTTCGTCCTTGTCGATGCCGTGACGGTTGAAGACGCGGACTTCCACGACGGTACCAGCAACGCCCGGCGGCAGGCGCAGCGAGGTGTCGCGCACGTCGCTTGCCTTTTCGCCGAAGATCGCGCGCAGCAGCTTTTCTTCCGGGGTCATCGGCGATTCACCCTTGGGGGTGATCTTGCCGACCAGGATGTCGCCCGGCTCCACTTCGGCGCCGATGTAGACGATGCCAGCCTCGTCGAGGTTGCGCAGCGCTTCTTCACCGACGTTCGGAATGTCGCGGGTGATGTCTTCCGGACCCAGCTTGGTGTCGCGGGCCATGACCTCGAACTCCTCGATATGGATCGAGGTGAAGACGTCATCCTTCACGATCCGCTCGGAGATCAGGATGGAGTCTTCGTAGTTGTAGCCGTTCCAGGGCATGAACGCGACGAGCACGTTGCGGCCCAGCGCCAGCTCGCCGAACTCGGTCGACGGGCCGTCGGCGATGACGTCGCCGGCCTGCACCAGTTCGCCCACCTTCACCAGCGGACGCTGGTTGATGCAGGTGTCCTGGTTGGAGCGCTGGAACTTCTGCAGCGTGTAGATGTCGACGCCCGACTGGCCGGGTTCGACATCGCCGGTGGCGCGGATCACGATACGGGTCGCGTCGACCTGGTCGATGATGCCGGCGCGCTTGGCGGCGATCGCCGCGCCCGAGTCACGGGCCACGGTGCCTTCCATGCCGGTGCCGACGAACGGCGCCTCGGCACGGACCAGCGGCACCGCCTGACGCTGCATGTTCGATCCCATGAGGGCGCGGTTGGCGTCGTCATTTTCCAGGAACGGAATGAGCGAGGCCGCGACCGACACCAGCTGCTTGGGGCTGACGTCCATCAGGGTGATGTTGTCGCGCGGCGCCATCAGGAATTCGCCGGCTTCACGGGCGGAGATCAGGTCTTCCGCCAGCGTGCCGTCGGCATTGGTTTCGGCGTTGGCCTGCGCGATCGTGTGCTTGGCCTCTTCCATCGCCGACAGATAGACGACGTCGTTGGTCACCTTGCCGTCGATCACCTTGCGGTACGGCGTTTCGATGAAGCCGTACTTGTTGACGCGGCTGAAGGTGGCCAGCGAGTTGATCAGACCGATGTTCGGGCCTTCGGGCGTTTCAATCGGGCAGATGCGGCCATAATGGGTCGGGTGAACGTCGCGGACTTCGAAGCCGGCGCGCTCACGCGTCAGACCACCCGGCCCAAGGGCCGAAACGCGGCGCTTGTGGGTGACTTCCGACAGCGGGTTGGTCTGGTCCATGAACTGCGACAGCTGCGAGGAGCCGAAGAATTCACGCACCGCGGCCACGGCGGGCTTCGCGTTGATCAGGTCGTTCGGCATCACGGTCGACACGTCGACCGAGCTCATGCGCTCCTTGACCGCACGTTCCATGCGCAGCAGGCCGACGCGATACTGGTTTTCCAGCAGTTCGCCGACCGAGCGGACGCGACGGTTGCCGAGATTGTCGATATCGTCGATCTCGCCCTTGCCGTCCTTCAGGTTCACCAGTTCCTTGACGACCGCCAGGATGTCCTCGACGCGCAGGGTGGTGACGGTGTCCTCGGCATCCAGGTCGAGGCGCATGTTCATCTTCACGCGGCCGACCGCGGACAGGTCATAGCGTTCCGGATCGAAGAACAGGCCGGCGAACAGCGCTTCGGCGGTTTCCTTCGTCGGCGGCTCGCCGGGGCGCATGACGCGATAGATGTCGCTCAGGGCCTGGTCGCGTTCTTCGGCCTTGTCGGCCTTGAGCGTGTTGCGGATCCAGGGACCGGTGGTGACATGGTCGATGTCCAGCAGTTCCAGGCGGTCGATGCCCGCCTTGTCGAGCTTTTCGAGGTTTTCGGGGCTGACTTCGTCGCCGGCCTCGATGTAGATCTCGCCGGTCTTCTCGTTGATCAGGTCATAGGCGCTGTAGCGGCCATAGACTTCCTCGGTCGGGATCAGCAGGGTGGCCAGGCCATCCTTTTCCGCCTTGTTGGCAGCGCGTGGGCTGATCTTGTGGCCGGCGGCGAACACGACTTCGCCCGACTTGGCGTCGACGATGTCGAACGCGGGCTTCAGGCCGCGCCAGGCTTCGGCGGTGTAGGGGATCTGCCAGCCGCCTTCGCCACGGACGAAGGTGACCTTGTTGTAGAACTGGCCCAGGATTTCCTCGGCGGTGAGGCCGAGCGCATACAGCAGCGCGGTGACCGGCAGCTTGCGCTTGCGGTCGATACGCACGTTGACGATGTCCTTGGCGTCGAACTCGAAGTCGAGCCACGAGCCACGGTACGGAATGACGCGGGCAGCGAACAGATATTTGCCCGACGAGTGGGTCTTGCCACGGTCATGGTCGAACAGGACGCCTGGCGAACGGTGCATCTGCGACACGATGACGCGCTCGGTGCCGTTGACGATGAAGGTGCCGTTCTGCGTCATGAGCGGCATGTCGCCCATGTACACGTCCTGCTCCTTGATATCGAGGACCGAACGGGTTTCGGTGTCGGCATCGACCTCGAACACGATCAGGCGCAGGGTAACGCGCATCGGCGCGGCATAGGTGATGCCACGCTGGCGGCATTCCTCGACGTCGAACTTCGGGTCTTCCAGCTCATAATGGACGAAGTCCATTTCGGCGGTGCCGGCGAAGTCGCGGATCGGGAAGACGCTGCGCAGGGTCTTTTCCAGGCCCGACACATAGCCGATCGCCGGATTGGAGCGCAGGAACTGTTCGTAGCTCTCCCTTTGAACTTCGATCAGGTTCGGCATCTGCACCACTTCGTGGATGTCGCCGAACACCTTGCGGATGCGCTTCTTAGCGCCGGTGTTGATCGTTGGGAGAGCCTTGGTCGCCATGCGGTTCCTGCCTGTCGTCTGTTCGTCGTGTTTTTCCGCATTGCAGCGGAAATTCAGTCCGGATGCTCTGGAATCCGGGGTGATTCGCACCCCATATTCCACGCAAAAAAGTGCGGGCCGGGACTGTCCGATCCGCACTGTCAGCGTCTTGTTGCCCGCCAAACTCGCCCAATTCCGCCGGTTTCGTGCGCCATGCGAACCGGACCCCGAGCGATGAGGGGGACGGACCATCCCATCCGGGGAGGAAGGGAACGGACCGATTTCGAACCGCCCATATAGGAAAAGGGGGCGGCTTTGTGAAGGGGGTCAGGTGAAGAGATGCCGCTCCGCCCTGATCGCCGCGACCAGCCGGTCCAGTTCGGCGCTGCTGTTGAACAGGGCAGGCGTCACGCGCAGCACTGGCCCGGATGCGAGCCCGGCCTTGGCCACCACCAGCAGGCGATATTTGTCGAGGAACAGCTTGGCCGCCTGTTTGGCGCCATCCGGGCCCTTCATGCCGGGCAGGCGGAAACCGGTGACGGCGCCGAAGCGGCCGGCCTCCTGCGGCACCAATATCTCCAGCCCGGCGATGTCGCGAACCCGTTCGACCCAATAGTTGCGCAGCCGGACGAGATGGCGATATTTCGCCTCCAGTCCGATCGCATCCTGCACCGCGATCGCGCGCGGGATGGTCAGGCGGGCGGCGAAGTCGACCGTGCCGGTCGGGATGCGCGCGCGAATATCTTCCGGCCCATGGATGCGGTTGCCGAGCCAGGGGGAAATGTCCTGCAGCCGATCCTTGCGGATATAGATGCCGCCGGTGCCGAGCGGTGCTGCGAGCCATTTGTGCAGTGAGAAGCCGATGAAATCGGCGCCGGTGTCTTCGACCGTGAAGGGCAGGTGGCCGACGGCCTGGGCGCTGTCCAGGATCACGTCGACGCCCCGCGCCTTGGCCATGGCGACGATCGCCTTGACCGGCGGCACCAGCCCGTTGCGATTGGACAAATGGGTGAGCAGCAACAGCTTCGCGCGCGGCGTTTCCTTCAAAATCCTGTCATAGGCGGCCAGGATATTCGCTTCCGTATGCGGCTCGGGCAGGCTGAAGCGGACGATGCGGGCGCCCCGGCTCTGCTCCAGATAGTCGCAGGCATATTGCATCTCGTCATAGTCGACATCGGCATAGATCACCGCGTCGCCGGCCTTGAGCAGCGCGTAATTGGCGATCAGCGCATAGAGCGCCTCGGTGCCGCCGCCCGACAGCGCGATCTCCTCGGTCTGCGCGCCGAGCAGCTTGGCCACGGCCGCGCGCGACCGGTCCAGTTCCGTGTCGCGCGGATGGCCAGGCGCGGCATTGCGCAGGAACAGCGAATTGTTGCGATTCACCCATTGCGAATAGGCGCGATAGCTGGCCGCCACCGGCCGGGTCATCGCCCCATAATAGGCCGCGTCGAAGGTCGCGAAATCCCGCTCCACGTCATAGAGGGGGAGCAGTGCGCGCTGCGCCGCCTCGAAATCCGTCATGTCGCCGGTGAAGCGGAAGGGCGCCTCGTCGGGCCAGCCATCCGACGGTCCGGTCGTGGCCGCAACCGCGCCGTCCAGCCCCAGGCCGACACCGAAAGTGACACCCAGCGCGCCACCCGCCCGTCCGATAAAGCCCCGCCGCGTAACCATCTTGCCCCCGAAGAATGTCGTTATTTTATACCATAACGTAATCGCGCGCGAAATCCGCCAGCGCCGTCCGCATCAGGAGCCGGATGGCGCTGCGGGTGTCACCTTCGGTGTCACGATCGGTGGCGCGGCGGGTGGGGGCGGGGCAATCCTGACCGTCTCGAACCGCTCCTTGCGCCGCACCCTGTCCAGCGAAGGCACGATGACGGCCGCGGGCGGCGACGCTGGCGTGACAGTCGGCACGCGCTGGCGCATGCATTCGGCCTTGGTCGGGCGGGGGAACTGGCTGCAGTTCCACAGTGCGCGCTGCAATCCGTTGCCGACATAATGGATATAGGCGAAGCTCATCGCCTCAAGCTGGGCGTCGTTGAGCGGCAGGCCGGTCGGGACGGCGCCGCCGCGCCAGCCCATGATCCGGCATTCGGGCCGGCCGGCACAGAAGGTCTCGGCCAGCGCGGGCCAGCTTTCCGGCGGGCTGCTGCGATTGAGTTCGACCAGGAAACTGCGCCCGCCCGGTGCGATCGCGATCAGCCGGACGCCGCCGATCGTCTTGCCCAGCGAGTCCGATCCGATCGCGCGTTCCGGCCTGGCGGCCAGCGCGGCGGCGGCTTCGGTTGCCAGCACCGGCGGCATGCCCGGCAGGCCGCTGCCCGGCAGGCCCTGATGCGCGGCGGACAGGCGGGCGATGCGGGCGATCAGCGGTTCGCCACCGGCTTCGCCCAGGCGGAAGGCGGGTGGCGTGCCCCACCAGCCGCGCCAGCGGAAGAACAGATGCGTGCCGACCGCGGTGATCTTGTCGAGGCTGCCGCTCCAATAGGGCACGACCCAGTCGGTATGATAATGGGTGGCATAACCGACCGCCTTGAACACCTTGCCGGCCAGCGCGCCGCGTGCAATCTCCCGCGCCCGCGCCCAGGCGCTGGTGGATGGCGTGCGGGCCAGTGCGCCGTCGCAGGTGAAAGTGAACTGGCAGCCGGTGGTCCGTTCCTGCCCCTGGAACACCACGCCACAGACCGTCTTGGGGAAGGCCGGGTGGCGCACGCGGTTGAGCACAACCTGTGCCACCGCCTGCTCGCCGATCGCATCGTCGCCCGCTTCGTAAAGCTGGGCCGCCGCCAGGCAGTCGGTGGCACGGGCCAGGTCAGTTTCCGATCCGCGGAACAGGAACGGCCGGGCCGACGGATTGGGATCGCGGGAAAAGGGAATCTGGGCGTTGAGGTCGCGCGCCTGTTCGGGGCCGAGCGCGAAAATCGCGACGGGTTCGACGGCGGGCGGCGGCGTTGCCGGTCGGCGCTGGCGGGCGGCTGCAACAGCCGTCAGCCGGCGGCCCTGCGCCGCCTCGTCGCCTGCGCGCGGCCGGCTTTCCCAGCCGGCGACCGCCATGGGCAGACCGACGAACAGCAACAGCCATATCAGCCACATCGCGCGATGTGGCCGGTCAGGGAAAGTGCCGTCGGTCATGCCCTAGGCTTTGTGCCGTTTATTCGGGCAGGAAGTCGGGCACCGAGAGATAGCGTTCGCCGGTGTCATAATTGAAGCCCAGAACGCGGCTGCCTGCCGGCAGTTCCTTCAGCTTCTGCGCGATCGCGGCGAGCGTGGCGCCCGACGAGATGCCGACCAGCATGCCTTCCTGGCTGGCGGCGCGACGGGCATAGTCCTTCGCATCGGCCGGATCGACCTGGATCACGCCATCGAGAATCTGGGTGTGCAGGTTCGCCGGGATGAAGCCCGCGCCAATGCCCTGGATCGGGTGCGGGCCGGGCTGGCCGCCGCTGATGACCGGCGACAGGGTCGGCTCAACCGCATAGACCTTGAGGTTCGGCCACTGCTTCTTCAGCACCTCGGCAGTGCCGGTGATATGGCCGCCCGTACCCACGCCGCTGATCAGCACGTCGATCGGCGCATCGGCGAAATCGGCGATGATTTCCTGCGCGGTGGTGCGGACATGCACGTCGATATTGGCGGGATTCTCGAACTGCTGCGGCATCCAGCTGTCGGGCGTCTGCGACACCAGTTCCAGCGCCCGTTCGATCGCGCCCTTCATGCCCTTTTCGCGCGGGGTCAGGTCGAAACTGGCGCCATAGGCCAGCATCAGCCGGCGGCGTTCGATCGACATGCTTTCGGGCATGACCAGGATCAGCTTGTAACCCTTGACCGCGGCGACCATGGCCAGGCCCACGCCGGTATTGCCCGACGTCGGCTCGATGATCGTGCCGCCCGGCTTCAGATCGCCCGATGCCTCGGCCGCCTCGATCATGGCCAGCGCGATGCGGTCCTTGATCGACCCGCCGGGGTTCGACCGTTCCGACTTGATCCACACTTCAGCGTCCCCGAACAGCCGGTTGACCCGGACATGGGGGGTATTGCCGATGGTATCGAGAATAGTGGCAGCTTTCATTGGGCCGTCTCCTGGCTGATGTCCGCCTCCCTTAAGTCGGGTGGGTCGAAAGTGCGTGCAAGGCGCAGTTCGGGAAAGAGCCGCGCCCAGAATATCGTGACGAGAATGGCGCCCACGCCACCCCCGATGACCGCAGCGATAGGCCCAACGAGCGCCGCAAGGAAGCCCGATTCCGCTTCGCCCAATTCATTGGACGCGGAAATGGTCAGTTGCGACAGGCTGGAGACGCGGCCGCGCATCGCATCGGGCGTGTGCAACTGCACCAGCGACTGGCGCACGAACACCGACACCATGTCGGCGCCGCCCAGCACGATCAGCGCGGCGATGCCGGCCTCCACCGCGATGCCGCGCGGCAGGAAGGCGGTGCAGCCGAAGGCAATCGTGGCCAGGCCGAACAGGATGACCGCCGCCAGCATCTTGAGGCCGACCTGCGTCTTCATCGGGCGGAACGAGAACCAGAGCGCGGTCAGCGCCGCGCCGATCCCCGGCGCGATCGCCAGATGGCCATAGCCGGTCGACCCGACATGCAGGATGTCACGGGCATAGACGGGCAGCAGCGCGGTGGCGCCGGCGAGCAGCACCGCGAACAGGTCCAGCGTGATCGTCGCCAGCACGAGCCGGTTGCTCTTGAGGTAGGTGAAGCCATCGATCATCTGGCGGATGGGATGGCGGCCCTGCTGGCGCGGCGGCTGTGGCACCGGGCCGATCATCATCATCGATATCAGGCCGACGCCGAACAAGGCTGCCGACAGCGCATAGGCGGCCCACGGCTCGATCGCATAGGCATAGCCGCCCACCGCCTTGCCGAGGATGTCACCGGTCTGCCAGGCGACCGATGACAGGGCGATGGCGGTCGGCAGCACGGCGGGCGGCACCAGATTGGGCGCCAATGCCCCATAGGCCGGCCCGTTGAACGCGCGGGCGATGCCGACGATGACCGCGATGCCGAAGATCAGCGGCAGGCTGACCCAACCCTCATAGGTGGCGAAGGCCAGCACGGCTGCGGCGAGCATCAGCAGCGCCAGCGTCAGCCGGGTGATGATCCGCCGGTCGAAATGATCGGCCACCCAGCCGGTCACCGGCGTCAGGAAGAAGAGCGGCAGAAACTGCGCCAGGCCGATGAGGCCAAGCTGCGCCGATGCCTCGCCCGTGCTCATCGTCTCCCGCGCGACATTATAGGCCTGCCAGGCGAGCAGGATCATCATGCTGTACTGCGCCAGCGTGGCGCAGAAACGGCCGACCAGATAGGCGCGGAAATTGCCGAAATGGAGCGGGTGGGGCGCGGCTGCAGAGGAAGACATGGCCGCGCTCTAGCCTTATCCCGTGGCGGATAGCAACGGGCCGGACATAATCGACCGGCCCCCTGTTCATCCTTACTGGCCTATCCTTATTTGAACAGGCTGCCCAATATGCCGCGCACCAGCTGGCCGGCGATGCCGCCGCCCGACGATTTGCGGCTTGATCCGCCGAATACGGCACGGCCCAGTTCATTGGCGACCTGGCGGCCGACAGAGGAGGCGGCGGAGCGGGTCGCCGACTGCACCGCCTTGTCGAAGCCGCTGGGCTTGGCCGCCTCGCGCGCGGCGGCGGCGTCGCGACGGGCCTGCTCCTTCAACTCCTGTTCGCGCTGCTTGGCCTCGACCTTGGCCTGGGCGGCGGCGGCCTTGTCGGCTTCGGCCTTGGCCTTGGCTGCCTGCGCGGCGGCGGCGGCGGCCTCGCCGCGCGCGGCCAGGATTTCCTCGGCGGACTCGCGGTCGACGGCGGTGTCATATTTGCCCTCGCAGGGCGAGATCGACTGGATGATCGCCCGCTCCTTGGCATTGACCGGACCCAGGCGCGACCGGGGCGGGGCGATCAGCGTGCGCTGGACCACGCCCGGCGCGCCATCTTCCTGCAACAGGGACACCAGCGCCTCACCGGTCTTGAGTTCGGTGATCGCGGTTTCGATGTCGAGATCGGGGTTGATGCGGAAGGTGTCGGCCGCGGCCTTGATCGCCTTCTGGTCGCGCGGGGTGAAGGCGCGCAGCGCATGCTGCACCCGGTTGCCAAGCTGGCCGGCAATGGCTTCGGGAATGTCGATCGGGTTCTGGGTGACGAAATAAACGCCGACGCCCTTGGAACGGATCAGGCGCACGACCTGCTCGATCTTGTCCTGCAATGCCGCCGGCGCGTCGTCGAACAGCAGATGGGCCTCGTCGAAGAAGAAGACCAGCACCGGCTTTTCCGGATCGCCCACCTCGGGCAGCGTCTCGAACAATTCGCTCAGCAGCCACAGCAGGAAGGTGGCGTAGAGCTTGGGGCTCTGCATCAGCTTGTCGGCGGCGAGGATGTTCACATAACCGCGCCCCTTGTCGTCCACCTTCAGGAAGTCGTGGATGTCGAGCGCGGGCTCGCCGAAGAAATGGTCCCCGCCCTGGGTTTCAAGCTGGAGCAACTGGCGCTGGATCGCGCCGACGCTGGCCTTGGTCACATTGCCGAAGCGGGCCGAGAGCGTGTCGGCATTCTCCGCGCAATAGGCGAGCATGGCCTGCAGATCGCCCAGGTCGAGCAGCAGCAGCCCTTCCTCGTCAGCATATTTGAAGGCGATGTTGAGCACGCCTTCCTGCGTGTCGTTTAGGCCCATCAGCCGGGCCAGCAGCAGCGGCCCCATCTCGCTGACCGTGGTGCGGATCGCATGGCCCTGTTCGCCGTAAAGATCCCAGAAGATCGCGGGATTGTCGGCATAGCTGTAATCGGCGATGCCGATTTCCTTGGCGCGCGAGACCAGCTTGTCGGCATTTTTGGCGGTCGGCGAACCGGCCATCGAAATGCCCGACAGGTCGCCCTTCACATCGGCCACGAACACCGGGACGCCGAGCGCCGAGAAGCTTTCGGCGATGCCCTGCAACGTCACCGTCTTGCCGGTGCCGGTGGCGCCGGCGATCAGGCCGTGGCGATTGGCCCGGCGCAGGTTCAGATATTGGGGGATGCCGCCGTCCTTTTCGGGCGCGCCCAGACCAAGGAAGATGCCGTCGCTCATGGGCTTATGCTCCTCAAAAACGGGTCGGGCCGCGCCCGCCGGACTGTCTGTTCCTTCTTAGAAGGGAGGCAGGCAATCCGGCAAGCGCGGCCCGTAACGATTGTCGCTTTCGCTGACTTACTTGTCGCGCAGGCGGATGGGCAGGAACAACGGCGCCTGGCCGCGACGCAGCACCTGCAGCAGGATGGCGTTGCGACCCTGGGCCGATACCGCCTTCACCTGTGCATCCAGATCCGCCTGGGTCAGCACCGGCCGGTTGTTGGCCGACAGGATCACGTCGCCGCGACGCAGGCCCTTGGCACCGGCGTCGGTCGATCCGTCAACGGCAGTGATGACGATGCCGCGGGTGTCGCCGGCAACACCCAACTGGCGGGTGATGCTGGGGGTCAGCGGGATGGCGGAGATGCCCAGCGACTTCTGGGCCGCCTGGGTGTCGCTGCCCTGGTCGCCCTGCTGGCTGAAATCATCATCCTGCTGCTGGGCGAAGTTATTGAGTTCGTCTTCGCTGGGGCGCTCACCCACGACCGCGTTCAGGGTCATGCGCTGGCCGTTGCGCAGCAGCACGATCGGCACGCTCGACCCGATCTTGCTGTTGGCGACGATCGACGACAGATTCTGGTCCGGCGTCACTTCCTGACCGGCGACGCTGACGATCACATCGCCTGCCTTGATGCCGGCCTTTTCGGCGCCCTTACCAGGCTCGACGCCCTGCACGAACTCGCCGCGATTCTTGGCAAGGCCCAGCGAGTCCGCCATATCCTCGCCCAGCGGGCTGATCTGCACGCCCAGATAGCCGCGCTTGATGCTTTGGCCCTGACGCAGCGTGTCGACGATCGGCGCTGCCTGTTCCGAGGGGATGGCGAAGCCGATGCCGACATTGCCGCCCGACGGCGACAGGATCTGGCTGTTGATGCCGATCACATTGCCGCGCATGTCGAACATCGGGCCGCCGCTATTGCCCTGGTTGATCGATGCGTCGGTCTGGATGAACTTGTCATAGGTGCCGCCGGTGCCGCGATGCACGGCGGAGATGATGCCGGCGGTCACGGTGCCCGACAGGGCGAAGGGGTTGCCGATCGCGACGACCCAGTCACCCACGCGCGCCTTGGTGCTGTCGCCGAACTTGACGAAGGGCAGGGGCTTCTTCGCGTCGATCTTGAGCACGGCGAGGTCGGTTGCGGGATCGCGGCCGACCAGCTTGGCGGGATATTCTTCCTTGTTGGTCATGGTGACCGTGATGCTGTCGACGCTGGCGCCTTCCGCACCGGCCGACACGACGTGATTATTGGTCACGATATAGCCATCGGCCGAGATCAGGAAGCCCGAGCCCAGCGACTGGGCCTGACGGGTCTGCGGCTTGCCGCCGCCACCCTGGCCGAACAGGTCGCCAAAGGGCGTGCCGGCGAAGGGATTCTGCACGGTGACGCGCTGCTTGGTCGAGATGTTGACCACGGCCGGCTGCAGCTTTTCGACCATGTCGGCCAGGCTTGCCGGGGCACCGGCGGGTGCAGCGGCCTGCAGGCCTTCATTCTGGGCGGTTTGCGCGCCGACATTGGAACTGGTCGTGACGGCGATGGCGGTGCCGCCGAGCAGCAGGGCGCCGGTGATGGCATAAGCGTAACGCACTCGTGACGGTCCTCTTCAGAAATTCGGGAGCGGGAAGGGCGGGACTCTCGGGGAGCCTTATCGATGCGCCGCCCTGCCTTAACCGATATTGAATGACACTGGTTCCGTAATGATCCTGAAACCTGCTGTTAGCGGCCCTGGAACTGCTTCAGGAACTCATTGTCCTTCGACAATACCATCGTCGTGCCGCCCGCCCGATCCGGGGCGAAGGTATAACGATAGGCCTGCATGGCGCGATAGAAGTCATAGAAATTCGCGTCCTTGCCAAAGCTTTCCGCATAGATGCGGGCGGCATTGGCGTCAGCCTCGGCGCGAATGATCTGTGCCTGCTTCAGGCCCTGGGCGCGGATCGTCAGCGCTTCCTGCTGGCGCGCGGTGCGCATGCGGGTGAAGGCGCTTTCCAGCGGCGTGCCATCGGGCAGGTCGGCGCGCTTGATCCGCACGTCGACGATCTCGGCGCCATATTGGCGCGCGACCCGGTCAAGCCCGGCCTCGATATTCTGCATCACCTGGCCGCGTTCGGGGCTGAGCAGCGCGGCGAAGGGCCGCTTGCCCAGTTCGTTGCGCAGCGCCGAGCCCAGGATCGGGCGCAGCGCGTCCGACACCTTTTCCTCGCTGCCGGCCGAGATATACATGCGCAGCGGATCGACGATGCGATAGCGGGCAAAGGCATCGACCTGCAGGCGCAACTGATCGGTCGAAAGCACCTGCTGGCGCTCCATCTCGACCGAGAGCACGCGCTTGTCGATCCAGACGATCTGGTCGAAGAAGGGCACGCGCAGGATGACGCCGGCGCCGGTCTTGCCGAAATCCTCGTTCGGGCGATAGCGGTTGATGATCTGCTTGGGCTCGCCGAAGCGGACGATCACGCCCTGCCGGGTTT
Source organism: Sphingobium sp. IP1 (assembly GCF_002708645.1). Classification (NCBI taxonomy): domain Bacteria; kingdom Pseudomonadati; phylum Pseudomonadota; class Alphaproteobacteria; order Sphingomonadales; family Sphingobiaceae; genus Sphingobium; species Sphingobium sp. IP1. Next base: position 8,801 of record NZ_NOIW01000073.1, on the reverse strand, counting down.
CCGGCACGATGGTGACGGTGCTGCCGACCAGGATCAGCAGGATGATCGCGCCGATGGCGAGGGCGATGGGATTGCGCAAGCTCACTGGCCTTCCTCCGTCGCATTGGCAGCCGACTGGGGTGTGCCCTGGGCGCGCCGCTTGAGTTCGGGAAGGGGCAGGAAGGGGGTGACGTTGCCGCTTTCGACGATCGTCTTGTCGACGGTGGACAGGACGCCCTCCATGGTTTCGTAATACATGCGCCGGCGGGTGACGTCGGGTGCCAGCCGATATTGTTCATAGACCTTGTCGAAGGCTGCGGCTTCGCCCTGCGCCTTGGCCGTCACCTGCTGCGCAGCGGCACGGGCCTCGTTCAGATAGGTCTGGGCGGTCTGCTGCGCGGCCGACACTTCCTTGAAGGCGTCGTTGACGGCGGCCGGCGGATCGGCCTGCTTGATCGCCACGCCCTGGACGCGGATGCCCGACTTGTAGCCGTCGAGAATCTCCTGCATCCGCTGTTCGACCTGCTGCTCGATTTCGGTGCGCCCCGCACCCAGCGCATCGTCCAGGCTGACGCTGGCGACCACCGAGCGCATCGCGCTTTCCGCGACTTCGCGGATCGATGCGTCCGGGTCGGCCAGCTGGAACAGATAGAGTTCGGGATTGCGGATGTTCCAGCGCACCGAATAGGCCAGGTCGACGATATTCTGGTCGCCGGTCAGCACCAGATTTTCGCTCTCCGCGCTGGCCGATCCGATGTCGATCGTGCGGATTTCCTCGACATCGACCGTGCGCACCGCCTCGAACGGGGCGGGCAGGGTCAGGCTGATGCCGGGCGAGAGGGTGCGGCTATATTTGCCGAGCAGGGTGACGACGCCGCGTTCCTGCGGGCCGACCCGGTGGAAACTGGTCAGCACCAGCCACAGGACGACGACAATGCCGACGGCGATCGGCCACAGCGCCCGGCCGTTCGCGCGCGGCGGCAGGCCACCGAAGCCGCCGCCCTGGCCAAAGCTTTCGCGGCTCTTGCGCAGCAATTCCTCGATCGCGGAAGGGGATTTGCCGCCGGCCGGCTTGCCGGGCTGGGTCCAGGGATTGCGCGGGCCATCACTGCCCCCGCCGGACCCGTTCTTGCCCGGTCCGTCATTGCCCTCAGGCCCGTCACCCTTGCCGCCCCAGGGACCCTGGGCCATGGCGCTCGCGATGCCGGGCATCCACCCGAATAATCTTCTCATGTCATCTCTATAGGAATGGCTGCACGCGAAAAACAGTGCCCTTAACGACGATTATTGCCTAGAGGGCCCAGTCATGACCGATATCGATGATTTTGCCGCCCGCCTGAAGACGCTGACCGATGGCCGTGCCAGCGCGCCGCGGGTGAAGGATGGCGTCATGACCCTGGCGCTCGACGTGGGCGGTCTGGCACCCGAACGGCGCGATGCTGTCGCCGCCGCCATCCGCGAGGGCGGCCTGATGCTGCCGGGCGTCACCGACGTGCGCATTGCCATGACCGCCGAACGCCGCGCGCCGCGCATCATCGCCGTGGCGTCGGGCAAGGGCGGGGTGGGCAAGTCGACCCTGTCGGCCAATCTCGCCATCGCTTTGTCGCGGCTGGGGCATAAGGTCGGTCTGGTCGATGCCGACATCTACGGCCCGTCGCAGGCCCGCCTGCTCGCCAGCGAGGACCAGAAGCCGCAGGCGCGCGAGAAGCGCCTGTTCCCGGTCGAAAGCCCGCTGGGCATTCCGATGCTGTCGATGGCGCATCTGGTCGATCCGGGCAAGGCGCTGGCCTGGCGCGGGCCGATGGTCGGCAATGCGCTGGGGCAGTTGATCGACGCCGACTGGGGCGACACCGACCTGCTGGTCATCGACCTGCCGCCGGGCACTGGCGACATCCAGCTGACCATGCTCCAGAAGCACAAGCCGGCCGGCGCCGTCATCGTCTCGACGCCGCAGGATCTGGCGCTGATGGATGCGACCCGCGCGATCAGCCTGTTCGAACAGGCGCAGGTGCCGATGATCGGACTGGTCGAGAATATGGCCGGCTATGCCTGCCCGCATTGTGGCGAAGTGTCCGATCCGTTCGGCTGCGGTGGCGCGGAAGCGGCGGCGGGCGAGCTTGGCCTGTCCTTCATCGGCCGCATTCCGCTGGCGATCGACATTCGCAAGCGCTCCGACGCGGGTGATCCGCCGGCGGCCGGCGAAGGGCCGCATGCCGATGCCTTCCGCGCCGTCGCCGAAAAGGTCGCGGCCTGGCTGGCGAAGGCGGCCTGATCAGAGGCTGAGGTGCAGGAACTGGTTGAAGGCGCTCGCGCGATAATCGCCGAACGCCTCGCCATTGCCGAAGCCGTGCCGGCGATAGAGCGTCAGCGCCGGATCGAAGGCCGCGCCGCTGCCGGTTTCCAGGCTGAGCCGGGTCATGCCGCGCTGCCGTGCCTGCCCGATGATATGGCGCAGCAGCGCTGCAGCCACGCCCCGGCGCAGATGATCGGGATGGGTGCGCATCGATTTGAGTTCGCCCTGGCCTCCGCCCAGATCGCGCAGCGCGGCGACGCCGGCGATCTCGTCGCCATCCCAGGCGGTCCAGACGCAAATGTCGGGCCGTTGCAATCCTGACAGGTCGAGCGCGAAGACGCTTTCGGGCGGCGATTCCGCCTGCATGCCGGCCAGATGGATGGCCAATAGCGCGCGGGTCGGTGCGCCCTTCAGATCGTCTTCGCGAATATCGAACATGGGCAGGGTCTAGCCGTGGCGCGTGCGGCGCGCCACGGCCAAGTCCGGCTTATTTGACGTTGATCTCCAGCGACGGGTCGACCATCGACCGACGCGGTGCTGGCCGGGCGGCCGGCAGCGGCGCGGCGCGGGGCGCGGGCGTATAGCTGGCGGGGATCGGTGCCGGCTGGCCCAGCATGGGCGCAGGGCGGCGTGGCGGTGCCAGCGCGATCTCATTCTGGGTGAAGGCCTGCAGTTCCCGGCCGGCCGGGATGATCGCCGTCTTGCCGGTGATGAAGCCCGCGAACACGCCGGCCGCGATCACGCCACCGATGGTCGCGGCGGTATTGCCTTCGCCCTCCTGGCGGAAGCTGCCCTTGATCGGGATGCGGCGCCCGGCGACTTCGATATAGCGCAGCTCGATATTCATCTTGCCCGATTTGCCGAACGCGCCCTTGCCGGTCAGCCAGGTCACTTCGCCCACGGCGCGGGCATTCATCGGGATGACGACATAGCCATCGACCATCACCGGATCGGCGACCGACAGGTCGAACATCGACCCTTCCTTGGCGGTCTTGCTGGACAATTCGCTGTTCATGCGCAGCATGACGGCGGTGTTCGCGGGCAGGACCATGGCCGGATTGGCCTCGGGCGCCTGCATGACGGGCAGCGGCGCATCGGCCTGTGCCAGCAGCGGCTGGGCAGTCGCGGACATGATGGCAAGCGCGGTAATGACGACAAACTTCATATCAGACCCCCTGAATACGGCCCGTCCCCACCGGCCGGCGCGAATCGCGCATTGCCGGACCTAGCCGGATGCTGCTTAGGAATTGGTTAGGACAGGCGCGCGCCAAGCCCCTTGTTCGCGCCTTCGCCCTGCCCATATCGGGGGGTCAGGACAGGAGGACCGCCATGCCGCTCACCGCCGCGCAGGATATTGCCGATCTGCTCAACGAAACCCGGACGATCGCGCTGGTCGGCATTTCCGATCGCCCCGACCGGCCGAGCTACGGCGTGATGAAGACGCTGCAGGATCATGGCTATCGCGTGCTGCCGGTCAATCCGCAGATCGCCGGCGAACATGTCCATGGCGAATTCGTCTGGGATCGGCTGTCCGACATCGGCGTGCGGATCGACATGGTCGATATCTTCCGGCGCAGCGAGGCCGCGGGCGCGGTGGTGGACCAGGCGATCGCCGCTGGCGCCAAGTCGGTGTGGATGCAGTTGGGGGTGATCGATGCCGATGCCGCGGCGCGGGCCGAAGCGGCAGGCCTCAAGGTCGTGATGGACTATTGCCCGGCGATCGAGATCCGGCGGCTTGGCCTTGCGCCGATCGCGGCGGATTAGCCCTAGGCAGCACGGCCCCGCGCCTCTATCAGCAAGGCCATGGCGCGGGCACCGTTGAAACGACGCAAAGACAGAGGTTTGAGCGACACAGGTGTGAGCCGTCGCACGCTGCTGGTCGGTGGCGGTGCGGCAGCGGGACTGGTTCTGGCCTGGGCGGCCTGGCCGCGCAGCTATCGGCCCAATCTCAATGTCGGGCCGGGCGAACAGGTTTTCGACGCCTTCCTCAAGATCGACCGGGCGGGGCAGGTGATCGCCATCGTGCCGCAGACCGAAATGGGGCAGGGGGTGTCCACCATCCTGCCGCAGATTTTGGCGGACGAACTGGGCGCCGACTGGCGCACCGTCGCGGTGCAGAGCGCGCCGATCAGCCCGCTCTATGCCAACGGCCTGCTGGCGCGTGACTGGCTGGCGAGCGACTGGACCCGCGTGGCGGGCGATGCCGGCACCTGGGCGATCGACCAATATGCGACGCGCAGCGCGCTGATGCTGACCGGGGCGGGCACGTCGGTGCCGATGTTCCATGACGCTTATCGCCGGGCCGGTGCGGCGGCGCGCGTGCTGCTGTGCAAGGCGGCTGCGGCGCGCTGGGGCGTGCCCTGGGAAAGCTGCGACATCCAGAATGGCATCATCACCGACGGGGCGGAGCGCAAGCTGCGGCTGGGCGATGTAGTGGAGGATGCGGCCGGTTTCACCCTGCCCGACATCCTGCCCTATCGTCAGGGCAATGACGGTCGGCTGACCGGGCAGGATCTGCCGCGGCTCGACACCCCGTCCAAGATCGACGGCAGCCATAATTTCGCCGCCGACATCCGCCTGCCCGACATGGTCTTCGCCTCGATCCGGCAGGGGCCGATCGGCGACTCCGTGCTGAAGGATGCGCGCGATGCCGAGGCGCAGAAGGTCACCGGCTTCCTGAAACTGGTCCGCACCGAGCGCTGGATCGCGGCGGTCGGCACCAACTGGTGGGCGGCGAACCGGGCGCTCGACCTGATCGATCCCAGCTTCACCCTGCGCGAGACGCCAGTCGACAGCGGCCGTATCGATGCTGCGCTGGAGGATGCCTTTTCCGGGAACGCCGGCCGGCGTCTCTATGTGCAGGGCGACCTGCTGCCGGTGTTCGAGAAGGCGACGATCCTGGCCAGCGAATATCAGGTGGATCCCGGCCTGCATCTGGCGCTGGAGCCGATGTGCGCGACGGCGCGGGTGACGGAGGAGGGCGCCGAAGTCTGGATGGCGACGCAGGCGCCCGCGCTGGCCCGCGCCGCGATCGCCGATGCGCTCGGCCTGTCGGACAGTGCGGTGACGCTCTACCCGCTCCATGCCGGCGGCGCGACCGGACGGCATATGGATTGGGAGGCGGGTGTGCAGGCCGCGCTGATTGCGCGCGATGTTGGCCGCCCGGTGCAACTGCTCTGGTCGCGGCTGGAGGATGTGATCCAGGATCGGCCGGGCGCGCCGGCCCATGCCCGCATGGCGGCCAAGCTGGGCCGTGGTGGGATGGTCGAAGGCTGGCTGGCGAAGGTGGCGGCTCCCTGCGCCATGACCCAGACCTGGTCGCGCATCGCCCATGGCAAGCTGCCGCATGAGGCTGCAGCCGAAGCGGGTGACAAGGCGACCCGGCTGGCGGTGGCTGGCATGGTGCCGCCCTATGCCATTCCGAACTGGGCGGTGGATCATTATCCTGCTGACGTTGGCCTGCCGCTCGGCTTCATGCGCGGCAATGCGCATCTCCATGGCGCCTTCTTCACTGAATGCTTCCTTGACGAACTCGCCCATCTGGCGGGGATCGAGGCGATGTCGTTCCGCATCCAGATGCTGGGCGGCAACCCGCGCCTGGCGCATTGCCTGTCCACCGCCGCAGCCATGGGCGGCTGGCAGGGTGGCATTGCCGGCAGCGGTCAGGGGATCGCCGCGCATATGATGAACGGCGCCTATGCCGCCGTGATGGTCGAGGCGGGGATCGAGGGCAGCAAGCTCAGCGTGCGGCGGATGGTTGCGGCGGTGGATTGCGGCGATCAGGTCAATCCCGATATCGCGCGACAACAGATAGAAAGCGGGCTGATCCATGGCCTGGCGCTCGCCATGGGGGCGTCGGTGCCCTATGCCGGCGGCATGCCGACGCGCGCGATGCTGGGGCGGATGAACCTGCCGCGGCTGGGCGACATAGGAGAGATCAGCGTGGAACTGATCCGCAGCACGGCCGATCCGGCCGGCGTCACCGACCTTGGCGCACCGCTTGCCGCGCCGGCGATCGCCAATGCGCTCTTCACCGTCACCGGGCAGCGATTCCGCAGCCTGCCGATCATGGGAAATGGCTGATGCCCGACAGCGAAGTTGACACTCGCATGCCATCGCGCGTCGGCGTGCTGCTGATCAATCTCGGCACGCCCGACGCGCCCGATGCCAAATCGGTGCGCCGTTATCTGGCGGAATTCCTGTCCGACCCGCGCGTGGTGGAAATTCCGCAGATCATCTGGCAGCCGATCCTGCGCGGCGCGGTGCTGACGACGCGGCCGAAAAAGTCGGCCCATGCCTATCAGCAGGTGTGGATGCCCGGCGGATCGCCGCTGGCGGTCTATACCCGCGAGACGGCGGAGGCGTTGCAGCAGGCGATGGGGCCGGACCTGATCGTCGACTGGGCGATGCGCTATGGCAATCCGTCGATCGCCAGCCGGCTCCAGGCGATGATGGCGCAGGGGTGCGATCGCATCCTGCTGGCGCCGCTCTATCCGCAATATTCCGGCGCGACGACCGCGACCGCGCTGGACAAGGCCTTTGCCGCGCTGGCCGACATGCGGCTGCAACCGGCGATCCGCACCCTGCCGCCTTATTATGCCGATCCCGACTATGTCGCTGCGTTGAAGGCGTCGATCGACGGCCATCTGGCACGGCTCGACTTCAGGCCCGATGCGCTGCTCGCCAGTTTTCACGGCATGCCGGAACGGACGCTGAAGCTGGGCGATCCCTATTATCACCAGTCGGTGGAGACGGTCCGGTTGCTTGATGCGGCGATGGACCTGCCCGTCCATATGAGCTTCCAGTCGCGCTTTGGCCGGGCGAAATGGCTGGAACCGGAGACCGAAGCGACGCTTACCAGATTGGTGAAGGAAGGTGTCCGGAACATTGCTGTCGTGACACCCGGATTTTCGGCAGATTGTCTGGAAACCCTAGAGGAAATCGGACTTCGCGCGAAAGAAGTTTTTTTAGCGGAAGGTGGCGAAAAATTTGCCTTTTTGCCCTGTCTAAACGCATCCCCCGAAGCTATCACCCTCTACCAGCGGCTGGTCGGCCGCGAGCTTTCAGGATGGGTGGACCAGAGGGTCTAGCACAGGAGAGGACAGGCGCATGTCGAGAGTAGCGATCGTGACCGGCGGAACCCGCGGTATCGGGGAAGCCATCAGCCTGGCACTCAAGGAAATGGGATATACGGTTGCCGCCAACTATGCCGGCAACGAGGAAAAGGCCAAGGCCTTCACCGACGCCACCGGCATTGCCAGCTTCAAATGGGATGTCGGCGATCATCAGGCCTGCCTGGACGGTTGCGCTGCGGTGGCGGAAGCGCTCGGCCCGGTCGACATCGTCGTCAACAATGCGGGCATCACCCGTGACGGCGTGCTCGCCAAGATGAGCTTCGACGACTGGAACGAAGTCATGCGCATCAACCTTGGTGGTTGCTTCAACATGGCCAAGGCGACCTTTGGCGGCATGCGTGAGCGCGGCTGGGGCCGGATCGTCAATATCGGTTCGATCAATGGCCAGGCCGGCCAATATGGCCAGGTCAATTATGCCGCCGCCAAGTCGGGCATCCATGGCTTCACCAAGGCGCTGGCACAGGAAGGCGCCAAATATGGCGTCACCGTCAATGCGATCGCGCCCGGCTATATCGACACCGACATGGTCGCCGCCGTGCCGGCACCGGTGCTGGAAAAGATCGTCGCCAAGATCCCGGTCGGCCGTCTGGGTCAGGCGCATGAGATCGCCCGTGGCGTCGCCTTCTTCTGCAGCGACGAAGGCGGCTTCGTGACCGGCAGCACGCTGTCGATCAACGGCGGCCAGCACATGTATTGATGGCCAAGGGCGACGTTTCCGATGGCGCAGCCGCGTCCGGGGCGTCGCCCTTTGCCCCTCCGGTCAAGCGCAGCGTGACCATTGCCGGGCACCAGACCGCGATCAGCCTGGAGCCGATTTTCTGGCAGGCGCTGCGCGATGCCGCGGCCGAGGCCGAATTGCCGATCAATGCGCTGATCGCCCGCATCGACGTGACGCGGATGGCGGCCGACGATCCCCCCAATCTGGCCAGCGCGATCCGCTGCTGGCTTTTCGCCCGCGTCCGGACACAGGATTCGCCGCCGGGCTGAGCGTCTCCCGCCGCTTTCCCTTATTGCTATAGCGTTTCTTCCGCACTTCTGCGCCGGGGCGAAATAGGCTAGGGCGCTGCGAATGAAATTGATTCGCATTATGGTCCGCTGTATCGCGGATCGGGGCTGACGGACGGAGGACGGGCAATGCTGCAGGCGGCACAGGGCAGGGCGGAGGTCTATGCGACCGATTTCGCCGATGTCGGTGACGATCGTCCGATGCCCGTTGCCAGCGGGCGTGCCATCGCTGTTCCAGCCGAACGCTATGGCGCCCGGCGCGGTCCGAACCTGCCCGCCATTGCCGGCATCCTGGTCGTGCATGCGCTGCTGATCGGCGCGCTGATCCAGGTGCGCAACCATGTCGTCCGGGCCGAAGAGGCGAAGCTGACGGTAGTGAACCTGTCGCC
>NZ_NOIW01000072.1:0-28354 GCF_002708645.1 Sphingobium sp. IP1 | reverse complement strand
CCCGCCTGGCCCCACGGCGCCCGCGTTGTCCCCCCCCCCGGGCCTTGGCCGTGCAGGGCCCGACCCCCGCCCCCTTGGGCGACGAGGGCGCGGCCAATCATTGGCGCCTGAGCGACAGCCATGGCGTACCGGGCGTCGAGGTGTTCGTCTATGGCCAGTCGGGCGGCCCCTTCCCCGCCCGCCAGCATGTCGAGGCCAGCAAGGCCGTGGCCCGCATCCACGGCCTCGATCCGGCCCGCACCCTGTTCGTGCAGCAGTCGCAGGAGGCGATTGCCGCCGGCGCCTTCCACAATGACGTCGTCGCGGTCGCCAATGAGCGCGTTCTCTTTACCCATGAACAGGCCTTTGCCGACAAGCAGGCCTTCTACGCCTCGCTGCGCACGCTGTTGCCGTCGGTCGAGATCGTCGAAGTGTCCGCCAGTGCCGTCAGCCTGGCCGACGCGATCAAGAGCTATTTGTTCAACGCGCAGCTCGTCACGCTTCCTGACGGCACCATGGCGCTGATCCTGCCGAGCGAGGCGCAGGCGGTCCCGGCCGTATGGACCTGGCTGGAACAGATGATCGCCGGCAATGGCCCGATCCGTCGCCTCATCCCGGTCGATGTGCGTCAGTCCATGGCCAATGGGGGCGGCCCCGCCTGCCTGCGCCTGCGCGTGGTCGCGGATCCAAAGGATATCGACCCGCGTTTCCTGGTCGATGAGCCGCGCCTAGATGAAATCGCCCGCATCGTTTCGGACTATTGGCCCGAAACCATTGCGCCCGACGACCTGTCCGACACGCGCCTTATTGCCCGGATCGAACAATCATGGTTAAGCCTTGTTGACCATTTGCAACTTTCGGGCGACTTAATGCCTTAGAAGATGGACGAAAGCCTCGGATGAGTCTGATGGAACGGATCAAACGCCTCTTCACGATCAAGACCAAGTTCGAGGCTTTCCTCGTCATCTATGCGCTTGCGCTGGGCGCCAGCGAGCGCGGCGTGGTCTATATGCATCAATATCCCGGCGTCGGCGGCCAGTTGCTGGCCCTCGCCTGCTCCGGTGCCGTCTTCATGGCGGGCGGAAAAATGCTCGATGCCCTGGAACTCCAGCGCAGTTACGGCTCTTGATACTGTTTGAACACCATTGCTCGCAAAGCAACACCAGTTCGCCGCACATAAGGGATATTACTTAACCGTCATCCGTTGGTGGGGGTCTTTGTGCCTGCACCCAGATTTGGGAGAGGGTCAATTATGCCGGACGACATAAGCGACAGGAGTGTCACCGCCGCGGAGCTGGTCCGCAACTTCGCCCATTGGCGCGAGATCGGCGCGCGACACCCCCTGCTGATCACCCACCATGGCCGCGAAACCCATGTCTTCATGGGGCTGGACCGGTTCAAGGCGCTCGCCAGCCAGGACGAGTTCGACCAGAATCCGGATCGATTGCGCGAACTGGCGGTGCGCATGGCACAGGGCCTGATCCTGTGCCGCGCCGATTTTCGCATCGACCTGATCAATCCGGTCGCACTGGCCATGGCACGGCGCTGGGACCGTCGGCTTGAAGGGCAGATGCTTTGGGATGCGCTGCCAGAACTGGTCGGCACGCTGACCGAGGCGCATGCCCGGCATAGCCAGGTGTCCGGCGAAATCAGTGCTGCAGATATTCCCTCCCCCTTCCGCGACGATAGCTGGCTCCACGTCGAAACCTTTCCCTTCGCCGACGGGATCGGCCTGCTGCTGCGCGACATCACGTCGGACGTGCAACGCCATCGCCTGGCCGACGTCAAATCGGCCATTCTCAAGGCGATGGGCATCCATGGCGGCGTCGGTTATGCCCGCCTCTCCAACCGGGGTTTCATCGAATATGTCGATGCCACCATCTGCACCCTGGTCGGGCTGCCCGAAGCCCGCCTGATCAACGCCTATATGACCGACCTCATCGCCCTGCCACAGCGGCCGCAATTCCGCCAGGAACTGGAAGCCGTGCTGCGCGGCGAGGGCGACCGCCGGGTCCAGGCCCATCTGCTCACCAATGGCGGCGCCTTGCTTCCCATTGAGGGTGCTCTCGTTCAACTGCGCGGCACCTACGGAACGGAGGGCGTCGTGCTGGTAATGACCCCGCCCTGCTTGAGCGAAAACGACCAAGCCGGACCCCAATGATGTAAAATCCAGCGGTCATAGCGGATTTGTCTGTGTAGACCGTTCAGCATCTCCCCGAAATGTCCGAAAAGCCCCGAAAACGCGGCTTCGGATTTACACAATTCGCACAAAATGTGCGCGAATTTCGCATACCGCTTTTTGAATGTTGCGCCTTTATTGGAGTGACATGCGGAACCCTCCTCTCCATGCGGTGCTTCGCCTCGCCCGACTAGGCCAGGCCATGTCCCGTCATGAGCGTGGCAGCGTGCTTGTCGAAGCCGCCTTCGCCCTCCCCCTGATGATCATCCTGTTGCTCGGCATCCTGCTCTATGGTGGCTGGTTGATGACCGCCCATAGCCTGCAGCAGGCGGCCAATGACGCGGCACGCGCGGCCGTGGCCGGCATGACCGCGACCGAGCGCCGGGCGCTGGTCGACGAAAGCGTCAATGCCAGCCGCCCATCCTTTCCGCTGCCGGGGGCACAGACGATCGGCGTCGCGGCCAATTCCAATAGCGGCTATTATACGGTCACCCTGACCTATAATCTCAGCAACGCGCCCTTCTTTTCCGCCGCCATCTTTCCGATGCCCGCTGCCCAGATCCAGCGGAGCGCCGTCGTGCGGATCGCATCATGAACCGGCCGGGCTATCGCATCCGTCGCCTACTCACCGACAAGCGCGGTGGCATCAGCGTTCTGCTGGCGGGATCGCTATTCATGCTCGCCGGCGCCGCCACGGTGGCCGTCGACCTGGGATCGGTCTATCTCGCCAAGCGCCAGTTGCAGGGCGTGGCCGATGCGGCTGCGCTGGCGGCCAGCAGTGGCGGGCGATCGGCCGCCGAAGCCTTGCTGACCAAGAGCGGCGTGCCTGGCGTGTCCCTAGTGGCGGTCCAGACCGGTTATTATGACCAGAACAGTGCAGTCGCGGTCGGCAATCGCTTCGTATCGGGCGACCCGCGCGCCAGTGCGATCCAGGTCCAGGTCCAGCGACGCACCCCCCTGTTCTTCGGCCGCCTGCTGGTCGGCAAGGATGGCGTCGATGTGCGCGCCCATGCCACTGCAGCGCGCTCCGACGCGGCAGCCTTCTCCATCGGCACCGGCCTTGCCTCGCTCAGCGGCGGCCTTCCCAACATGCTGCTGTCGGCCCTTGCCGGGACGGAACTCAATCTGTCGGTCATGGACTATCAGGGGCTGGCCAACCTGAACGTCGACCTGCTCCATTTCGCCGACGCGCTCAAGGTCCGCACCGGACGCAATGATGCCGCTTATGGCGAATTGTTCGGCGCCAATATTCCCTTGTCCGACGTCATCGGCGCCATTGCCGACACTGCGGACAATAGCGGCACGGCCGCCCTGCTCCGCAATATCGGCGGCAAGCTGCCGGGCAAGAGCGTCCGCCTCAGCGATGTCATCGATCTGGGGCCGATGAAGGGGACCGGCAGTTCGACCGGCCAGCCCAGCCTGCTGCTCGACTCCTTCTCGATGCTGCGCATGGTGCTGAGCCCGCCATCCTCGACCGCCGTGCCACTGGACCTGACCCTGAACGTTCCGGGCCTCACCAGCACGCGGCTAAAGCTCATCACCGGCACCGGCCAGGCCAGCACCCCCCTGATCAGCATCACCAACGACAAGAATTTCATTTTGCGCACGGCGCAGACCCGCATCTTCCTGGAGAGCCGGGTCGCCACCCTGCTGACCGGGATCGCGACGATCCGCATCCCGCTCTATGTCGAACTGGCATCGGCCGAAGCGCAATTGTCGAATATCGTCTGCGACCAGGGCGCCATCAACAATGGCGTGACGCTGGCGGTCAAGCCGTCGATCGGGACGGCGGTGATCGGTGACGTCGATGAAGCCGCGCTCACCAATTTCTCGACGCCCGCCAATCCGCGTACCGCGACTCTGGCGTCGGTCCTCGGATCGCTGACCCAGGTCCATGCCTATGCCAATGTCGCGCTGGGCGGCGTGACCCAACAAAATGTGCTGTTCACGCCCAGCGACATTTCCGGGCAGCAGAGCAAGACGGTCAGCACCCAGGATCTGACCCAGGGCGTCGCCTCCAGCCTGGCCAACCAGACCAAGGTCACGGTGACGCTCGCCGGCCTGCAACTGCCGCTCAGCCCCCTGATCTCACCGGTTGCGGGCCTGCTGGGCACGACCGCGCCCATCCTGGACGACCTGCTGAGCAACCTCACCGCCATCCTTGGCGTGAAGCTGGGCACCGCGACGGTCAAGGTCCACCAGATGCGGTGCGGGATGCCCACCTTGGTCGCCTGATGCGCTAAGCGCTTGCCATCATTGCGTCCGGCTTGCAGGAACAGGCCATGGGCGCAATCATGCTGCAGGGAACCGGATCGGACGTCGGCAAATCGGTGCTGGTGGCGGGGCTATGCCGCGCCCTGCTCCGCCGGGGTTACCGCGTCCGGCCATTCAAGCCACAGAATATGTCGAACAATGCCGCCGTCACCGTGGACGGCGGCGAGATTGGCCGCGCACAGGCGCTGCAGGCGATCGCCTGCGGGATCGAGGCGCATACGGACATGAACCCGGTGCTGATGAAGCCCCAGGCCGACCGGACATCCCAGTTGATCGTCCATGGCCAGGTGTGCGGCACATTGGGCAGCGGCAATTTCCGCAGTGCGCGCGGACAGTTATTGGGTGCCGTGCTGGAAAGCTATGAGCGGCTGAAGGATCAATGCGACATCGTCGTGGTCGAAGGCGCGGGATCGCCGGCCGAGATCAACCTGCGCGCCGGCGACATTGCGAACATGGGCTTTGCCCGCGCCGCCGATGTACCGGTGCTGCTGGTCGGCGATATCGACCGGGGCGGCGTGATCGCGGCGATCGTCGGCACCAGGGCCGTGATCGACCCGGACGATGCCGCGATGATCCGCGGCTTCCTGATCAACAAGTTCCGGGGCGACCCCGCGCTGTTCGAAGATGGCTATCGCCAGATCGAAGCGCTGTCGGGCTGGCGCGGCTTTGGTGTTATACCCTGGCTGGCGGCAACCGCCCGCCTGCCCAGCGAGGATGCGGTGGTGCTGGAGCGGACAGCACAATCCGGAACCGCGCGCACCGTCATCGCCTGCCCCATCCTGCCGCGCATTTCCAATTTCGACGATCTCGACCCGTTCAAGCTCGATCCCGGCGTGGAGTTGCGCATGGTGCCACCCGGCCAGCCAATACCGGCCGAGGCCGCGCTGATCGTCCTGCCCGGCTCCAAGGCGACGATCGCCGACATGGCGGCCATGCGCGCGCAGGGCTGGGACATCGACATCTTGGCGCATCATCGCCGAGGCGGCGCGATCCTGGGCATTTGCGGCGGATATCAAATGCTCGGACGCCATATCGCCGATCCCGACGGCATCGAGGGATCAGCCGGCACGGTCGCAGGCCTGGGACTGCTCGACGTCGAGACGCGACTGTCGGCAGGCAAGCGGCTGGAACGGGTCGAAGGCGTGGCGCTGGGCGCCGTCTTTGGCGGCTATGAGATGCATATCGGCGAAACAACCGGCCCCGACAGCGACCGCCCCTTCGCACGCCTGGGCAGCAATGCAGACGGCGCGATCAGCGCCGACGGCCGGGTGATGGGCACCTATGTCCATGGCCTGCTCGCCAGCAGCCCGCTACGCGCGGCCCTGCTTGCCCGGCTGGGCGCCGATGGCGGCGTGGCGGATTATGACCAGTCGGTCGACAGGGCGCTGGATGCCATCGCCGCGCAATTGGAGGATCATCTCGACATCGAGGCAATCGTCGCCTTGGCACTCGGCTGAGCGCCCAGCTCCAGAAAGCCAAATGGGCCGGAAACCTTGCGGTTTCCGGCCCATTTTATTCCTGTGAAGGAATGGTGCACCCGGAACGATTCGAACGTCCGACCCTCAGATTCGTAGTCTGATGCTCTATCCAGCTGAGCTACGGGTGCGTTGTGGAGGCGCAGATATAAGGGCCCGGCTGATCTGGCAACCCCCAAAAATCATCAATGTGAAATTTATGCGAAAATCGCCGACAAAAGCCCGTATTTCCGGGACTTGCCTCTCGACGCCTATTGCTTGCGCCGCGGCCAGGGATGGAGAATCGGGATGTAGATGGCGGCAATGATGCCCAGCGCCAGGAAAGTGAGGCCGATCGCCAGCGCAATCACCCAGTAGCGCGGGTCTTCCTGCGACACGAACCAGCCAGCAACGAGTGACGGAATGAACAGAAGGAGGCGTGCGATCCAGACCATGGATATTCCCCGCATGTCGAACGATGCACCGATCCTAGCATGCTGACTTCGGCAGGGAAAATAATCTGGAAGCCACTTTGGCCTCCGATCGGTCATTCCCGATAGGGTGGCCGCAGCCGCATGCCCTTGGTCCGGCTGGTCAGATGATATTGGCGACACAGCGCACAGCGATAAGGCCGCAGGACGATGGATGCACGATGGACGACAGCCCATGCCTCCTCCTCCGTGGCATAGCGTGCCTTGCGGGTGCAGATGCCCAATGTCGTACGCATGATGGAATGCTTCGCCAGATCGCGCCCGGCGTCAATGCCGATTGACGCAGCAAAATCTAAAGCAACTACAGTGAGTTGCGTTCGATCGTTCAGCGATGAAGGAAAATGGTGCACCCGGAACGATTCGAACGTCCGACCCTCAGATTCGTAGTCTGATGCTCTATCCAGCTGAGCTACGGGTGCGTTGGAGTGGCGCTGTTAGAAGCGTCCGGCGGTGCTGGCAAGCACTTTCTTTCACTTTTTTCGACAATGCCCGAACGACGGGCGTTTTCGGCAACTTCCCGGCGGGCTGATCGTTTCGACGCTGGAAAGGATGCCGACATGAGCTTCACACCCAATGAGATTGCGCTGCTGCTGGTGGCGCTGCTGGCCGGCCTGGTGCTTGGCCTGATGATGAGCGGCCGAGGCAAATATAAGCGCCTGTGGCGCGAGGAGCAGAGCGCCCACCACCATGCCATCCGGGATCGCGATGCGCGGCTGAATGCCGCCAATGAGCGGATCGCCGAACTGGAGCGCCAGTCTGCCCCGATCGGCCCCGGCACGGCCACCGCCGTGGCCGGCGGCGTGCATGGCCGCGATGACCTCAGCCGGATCAACGGCATCAGCCAGACGCAGGAGGTCGCGCTCAACGAGGCGGGCTATCATCGCTACGGCCAGATCGCGGCGCTCAATGCTGAGCAGGAGGCGACGCTGGAAGCCCGCCTGGGGCTCAAGCCCGGCACGATCGCGCATGAGGACTGGCGCGGCCAGGCCCATGATCTGGAACGGGACGAGAAGCCGGGCCTGCTGAGCCGCCTCACTGGCCAGGCCTGACCCCCTGGAACGAAGAAGGGCGGGAGTTGCCTCCCGCCCTTTCCTCTTACTTCTTCGCCAGAGCGGCCTGCGCCGCAGCGAGGCGGGCGATCGGCACGCGATAGGGCGATGCCGAGACATAATCGAGGCCGGTCGCCTCGCAGAAGGCGATCGAGGCCGGATCACCGCCATGCTCGCCGCAGATGCCCAGCTTGATGCCGGGGCGGGTCGCCCGGCCGCGTTCGGCCGCCAGTTCGATGAGCTGGCCCACGCCCTCCACATCGATGCTGACGAACGGGTCGCGGGCGAAGATGCCCTTGTCGACATATTGCGTCAGGAAACGGCCGGCGTCGTCACGGCTGATGCCGATCGTGGTCTGGGTCAGGTCATTGGTGCCGAAGGAGAAGAATTCGCCGACTTCGGCGATCTCACCGGCCTTGAGCGCAGCGCGCGGCAGTTCGATCATCGTGCCGACCAGATAGTCGACCGACGCGCCCTGCTCGGCGAACACATCCTTGGCGACCTGATCGACGATCGCCTTCATCAGTTCCAGCTCCTTCTTCGTCGCGACGAGCGGGATCATGACTTCGGGGATCGGCGCTTCGCCGCTCCGTTCCTTCACGATCAGCGCGGCTTCGAAGATGGCGCGGGCCTGCATCTCGTAGATTTCGGGATAGGTGACACCCAGGCGGCAACCGCGATGGCCCAGCATCGGGTTGAATTCGTGCAGTTCGGCGGCGCGGCGCTTGAGCGCCTCGACACCGACGCCCGCCGCCTTGGCCACTTCCTCGAACTCCGCTTCGCCATGCGGCAGGAATTCGTGGAGCGGCGGATCGAGCAGGCGGATGGTCACGGGCAGGCCGGCCATCACCATGAATATCTGCGCGAAATCGTCACGCTGCTCAGGCAGCAGCTTGTCGAGCGCGACGCGGCGGCCCTTCTCGCTGTCGGCCAGGATCATCTCGCGCACGGCAGTGATGCGGGCCGCGTCGAAGAACATATGCTCGGTCCGGCACAGGCCCACGCCTTCGGCCCCGAAGTCGCGTGCGGTCTGGCAGTCGAGCGGGGTTTCCGCATTGGCGCGGACCTTCAGGCGACGAACCTTGTCGGCCCAGGCCATCAGGATGCCGAAATCGCCGGCCAGTTCGGGCTGCACGGTCGGCACTTCGCCCGCCATGACTTCGCCGGTGGCGCCGTCGATGGTCAGGATATCGCCTTCCTTCAGCTCGCGGCTACCGATGCGCAGGATCTTGTTGGCATTGTCGATCGACAGGCTGCCCGCGCCCGAGACGCAGGGACGGCCCATGCCGCGCGCCACCACGGCGGCGTGGCTGGTCATGCCGCCCCGCGCGGTCAGGATGCCCTTGGCCGCGTGCATGCCGTGAATATCTTCGGGGCTGGTTTCGACGCGGACCAGGATGACGGCGTCGCCCAGTTCGTTGCGACGCTCGGCGGTGTCGGCATCGAACACGATCGCGCCGCTGGCCGCACCCGGCGAGGCCGGCAGGCCCTTGGTCAGCACGTCGCGCGGCGCCTTGGGATCGAGGGTCGGGTGCAGAAGCTGGTCGAGCGCGGCGGGATCGACGCGGGCGACGGCTTCTTCCTCGCTGATCAGGCCTTCATTGGCCATTTCGACCGCGATCTTGAGCGCGGCCTTGGCAGTGCGCTTGCCCGAACGGGTCTGGAGCATCCAGAGCTTGCCCTGCTGCACCGTGAATTCGATGTCCTGCATGTCGCGATAATGGGTTTCGAGGATGTCGAACACCCGTGCCAGTTCGGCATAGGTTTCGGGCATCGCCTCTTCCATCGACAGCGGCTTGGCCCCTGCCCGCTCGCGCGCCTGCTTGGTGAGGTACTGCGGGGTGCGGATGCCGGCAACGACGTCCTCGCCCTGGGCGTTGATCAGATATTCGCCATAATAGGCATTCTCGCCGGTTGCGGGATCGCGCGTGAAGGCAACGCCGGTGGCCGAGGTGTCGCCCATATTGCCGAACACCATCGCCTGCACATTGACGGCAGTGCCCCAGTCGCCGGGGATCGAGTTCAGGCGGCGATAGACCTTGGCGCGGTCCGCCTGCCAGCTGCCGAACACGGCCGAGATCGCGCCCCAGAGCTGGTCGGCGACGTCCTGCGGGAAAGGCTTGTTCCAGAGCTTGGCGACCAGCGCCTTATATTCCGAAACCAGCGCCTTCCAATCTTCGGCGGTCATTTCGGTGTCGAGCGTGTAGCCCTGATCTTCCTTCGCGATTTCAAGGGCTTCCTCGAATGCGCCATGATCGAGTTCGAGCACCACGTCCGAATACATCTGGATGAAGCGGCGATAGCTGTCCCAGGCGAAACGCTCGTCGCCCGATGCGGCGGCCAGGCCCTGCACGGTCTCGTCATTGAGGCCGAGGTTGAGGACCGTGTCCATCATGCCCGGCATCGAGATGCGCGCGCCCGAGCGGACCGAGACCAACAGCGGATCGGCGGCGTCGCCGAACTTCTTGCCGGTAACCGCCTCGATATGGGCGATGCCATTGGCGACTTCCGCCTTCAGGCTTTCGGGATAGACGCCGCCATCGGTATAATAGCGGGTGCACATTTCGGTGGTGATGGTGAAGCCCGGCGGCACCGGCAGGCCGATCGCGGCCATGCCGTCCAGGTTCGCGCCCTTGCCGCCCAGCAGATTCTTGTCGCCCTTGCCCCCGTCGTTCACGCCACCGCCGAAACGATAAACATAGCGCGTCGAAGTGGTGCTCATCTGGGCCTCTTCCGTCATAACCATATACCGGCTCTCCCTGCACTGATTGCCGAGTTGTGCGTTGCAATAATAATGCCGCAATTAGCGGCTCAAGCCATTAGGGGATAGGACTTATCCCGCTTAACTTCGCATATTTCCCGCAGATTTTGGAATTTCGTTTCCTTATCCTGTAATCTTCGAAAAGTCGGCGACATTGTGCACTGCATCACGGACCCGCGCCAGCAGCGCGAGGCGAGTCGTGCGCTTCGCCGGATCAGCATCATTCACCGTCACGGTCTCAAAGAAGGCGTCGATCGGCGCACGGAGCGTCGCAAGCGCAGCCATGGCGCCTTCGAACTCCTCGGCCGCGACAGCCTGTGCCGCCTGCGGTTCCGCCGCGTCGAGCGCAGCGATCAGATCAGCTTCCGCCTTTTCGGGTTCATAGGAAAGCGAAATCGCCTCCGCCTGCTCCACGCCTTCCTTCTTGAGGATATTGGCGGCGCGCTTGTAGCCCGCGAGCAGGTTAACGCCGTCATCGGTCGCGACGAAGGACTGAAGCGCTTTCACGCGAGCGAGCAGGCGAACAAGGTCGTCCTCGCCACCCAGCGCGAACACTGCGTCGATCAGGTCATGACGAACGCCCGCTTCCTTCTGCTGGACCTTGAGGCGGTCGGCGAAGAAGTCGAGTAGATCGCCCTCAGCAACCGGCATACGCAGACCATTGGCGGTCACGATCTGGATCACGCCCAGTGCTGCGCGGCGCAGCGCGAACGGGTCACGCGAACCGGTCGGCTTTTCGTCGATGCCGAAGAAGGAGCGCAGCGTATCCAGCTTGTCCGCCAGGCTGAGCGCCACCGTCACCGGCGCAGTGGGGACGTCATCGCCCTGCCCGACCGGCTTGTAATGGTCGCGGATCGCGTCGGCGACCGCGTCGGGCAGGCCTTCGGCGCGGGCATAATAGCCGCCCATAACGCCCTGCAATTCGGGGAATTCGCCGACCATTTCGGTGACAAGGTCCGCCTTGCACAGTTCCGCCGCCTGGCGCGCAAGCGCCGGGTCGCAGTTCGGCACGATGCCTTCGCTCGCCAGCCATTCGGCCAGCTTGGCGACGCGCTCGACCTTGTCGGCCACCGTCCCCAGCTTCTCATGGAAGGTGATGCGGCCAAGCTTCTTCGCCTGATCGGCGAGCGGGGTCTTGCGGTCCTGCTGCCAGAAGAAACGGGCGTCGCTCAGGCGCGCGGCCAGCACCTTGCGGTTGCCGGCGACGATCGCCACGCCGCCATCCTTCGCCTCGATATTGGCGGTGCAGATGAAGGCCGGGGCGAGTTTTCCACCCGCGTCACGCAGAACGAAATATTTCTGGTTGATACGCAGGGTTAGCTGAATGACTTCGGGCGGAACCTCAAGAAATTCCGGATCGAAATCGCCCAGCAAGGGCACCGGCCATTCGGTAAGGCCAGCATTTTCCGCGACCAGGCCCTTGTCCTCAATCACGCTATAGCCCTTGGCCGCCGCAGCCTCGCCGGCCTTCGCCTCGATGATCGCCTGACGCTCCTGATGCGAGACGATGACATAGGCGGCGCGCAGCTTGTCGGCATAGTCGTCGGCACCGTCGATGCTGATGGTGCCGGTCGAATGGAAGCGATGCCCCACCGTCTCGCGGCCAGCCTCGATCCCTTCGATCGACAGCGGCACGATCTCGCCGCCGAGCAGCGCGATGATGCCCTGCAGCGGGCGGACCCAGCGCAGGCTTTCGGTGGTGGCGCTGGCCGCGCCCCAGCGCATCGACTTGGGCCAGGGGAAGGCGCGGACAACCGCCGGCACGGCTTCGGCCAGCACGTCGGTGGTGGCGCGGCCGGGCCTGTTCACCACGGCGAACCAGACGCCGTCGCGATCCTCCAGCTTGTCCTGGGTCAGGCCGGTCTTGCGCAGGAAGCCTTCGAGCGCCTGCGCCGGGGCGCTGGTGCGGGGGCCCTTGAACTCCTCGCTGACCGCCGCGGTTTCCAGCGGCAGGTCGCGGGCGATCAGCGCCAGGCGGCGCGGCGTGACGAAGCTGTCGATCGACGCGGGCTTGAGCCCGGCCTTGGCCAGTTCCTCGGTGAAGAGGCGCGCCAGATCGTCGGACGCCTTCAATTGCATGCGCGCGGGAATTTCCTCGCAGCGCAGTTCAAGGAGGAAATCGGTCATGCGATTTCCTCCGAAGCCCCAGCGCCGGCTGGGGCCGCAAGCGAATGCAGTGCCACATGGCCCGAGATCCCAGCCTTCGCTGGGATGACGATATTATTCATGGTCATCAGGCGGTCCATCCGTTGGTCTTCATCCACGCTTCGCAGCTACCCTTCGCCATGTCGCGGACCTGGCCCATATAGCTGGCACGCTCCTGCACGGAGATCACGCCGCGCGCCTGCAGCAGATTGAAGGTGTGGCTGGCCTTGATCGCCTGTTCAAAGGCCGCGAGCGGCACATCATTGGCGATGCACTGGTCATATTCGGCCTTGCAGTCCTTGAACCAGCGGAACAGCTTTTCGGTGTCGGCGACCTCGAAATTCCATTTCGACATCTGCCGCTCATTTTCCAGGAACACCTCGCCATAGGTGACACCCTGGTCGTTGAACTTCAGGTCATAGACGCTGTCGACGCCCTGGATATACATGGCGAGGCGTTCGAGGCCGTAGGTCAGCTCGCCCGCGACCGGCTTGCAGTCATAGCCGCCCATCTGCTGGAAATAGGTGAACTGGGTGACTTCCATGCCGTCGCACCAGACTTCCCAGCCCAGGCCCCAGGCGCCCAGCGTCGGGCTTTCCCAGTCATCCTCGACAAAGCGGATGTCATGGACCAGCGGATCGATGCCGATTTCCCTGAGGCTGCCCACATACAGTTCCTGCAGGTTCGCAGGGCTGGGCTTCATGATCACCTGATATTGGTAATAATGCTGCAGCCGGTTCGGGTTCTCGCCATAGCGGCCGTCGGTCGGACGGCGGCTCGGCTGGACATAGGCCGCGTTCCAGGGCTTGGGGCCCAGGCTGCGCAGCGTGGTCGCCGGGTGGAATGTACCCGCCCCCACTTCCATGTCGTAGGGCTGAAGAATGACACAACCCTGCTTGCCCCAATAGGCGTGCAGGGTGAGAATGAGGTCCTGGAAGGAAAGCGCTTTGCCCTCGGCCACCGGTGGTCCTTGCAATAATGACAGATTATGGTCGGCCGCGCCTTGGCGCAGCGCGGGCCAAGGGTCAAGGAAAAGCCGCGTCGAACAGGGTTAAGCCGCTTGCCCTGCGCGCCCGGCGCCCGCATGGAAGGGATATGAGACTGACCGCTTTCCCGTCCCGCTGGCTTTCCGCGGGACTTTTGCTGCTCGGCGCCTGGGGCCAGGCCCAGCCCGTCGCCGCCCGCGAACCCGTCAACATCGCTGTCAACGTCGCCCCTGCCCTGTGGCAGGTGAAGGACGCCGACACGACCATCTATCTGTTCGGCACCGTCCATGTGCTGAAACCGGGGATCGACTGGTTCAAGGGCGGGGTGAAGCAGGCGTTCGACGCATCGGACGAACTGGTGCTGGAAATCATCGAGCCGGAAAATCCCGGCGAAATGGCGCAGATGATGGCGGGTAAGGCGATGGCGACCGACCGGGTCGCCCTGTCCACCCGGCTCGCGCCCGACGCCGCGCAGAAATATCGCGCGGCGATGGTGGCCGCCGGCGTGCCATGGCAGTCGTTCGAAGCGTTCAATCCGTGGATGGCGGGCATGATCCTGTCGGTCGCGCCGCTGCAGAAGCTGGGTTACCAATCCGACATCGGCGCGGAGAAGATATTGCGGGCCGCCGCCGAGAAGGCCGGCAAGAAGGTCGGCGCGCTGGAAACGGTGGAGCAGCAGCTCAATTTCTTCGCCGACCTGCCGATGGGGCAGCAGGTCCAGTTCCTCAACGCCACGGTCGAGGGCATGGACGGCATGGAAGGCGAGTTCGCCGCCCTGCTCAACCATTGGCAGACCGGCCAGCCGGAAAAGCTGGCGGACGAGATGAATGATTCGCTCAAGGCCACGCCGGAACTGGCGCAGGTGCTGCTGATCAACCGCAACGCCAATTGGGCCAAGTGGATCAAGGCGCGACTGGACCAGCCCGGCACCGTCTTCGTCGCGGTCGGCGCGGGTCATCTGGCCGGCAAGGGCAGCGTGCAGGATCAGTTGAAGATGCTGGGCATCGCCAGCGCGCGTGTGAAGCAGGGGGAATAAGGCCATGAAAAGCTGGATGATCCGTTTTCTGGCCCTTTGCGGCCTTGCCCTGATCGCCGCGTGCGGCAGCGAACAGAAGGCCCCTGCCCCCAAGGTCGAGGCCGGCCAAGGGCCAGCGCTGTGGCGGGTGGAACGCGCGGGCCTGGACGGCTGGATCTTCGGCACCATCCATGTCCTGCCCGAAGGGGTCGACTGGCAGACGCCGACCATCAAGCAGGCCTGGAAGGACGCCGACCAGCTGGTGCTGGAGGCCGCCGACCTGCAGGACCAGCAGAAGACGCTGGGCCTGTTCGAAAGCATGGGCCGCAGCCCCAACCTGCCCGCGCTCGACGCGCGCGTGCCGGCGGGCGAGCGCCCCGAACTCGACCGGATCGTCAAGGAAGGCGGCACCAGCGCGCAGGCGCTGTCGGGCTATGAAAGCTGGGCGGCGGCCATGCTGCTGTCGGCCGCGTCGCAGGAAAGCCTGAACGTCAGCCAGGCCAATGGCGTCGAGCCGGTACTGATCGCCGTCTTCAAGGGCCGGCCGATCGGTGGCCTCGAAACCGTCGAGCGCCAGTTCGGCGCCTTTGACGGCCTGCCCGAAGCGGCGCAGCGCAAGCTGCTGATCCAGACCATCCATGAAGCCAAGGACATGAAGGCCCTCTACAATCGCATCCTGACCGCCTGGGCCAAGGGCGACATGGAGGCGATCGCGAAAGAGGACCAGAATGGCGAGCAGCCCGATCCGGTGGTCGAGGACGCGATCCTGACCGCGCGCAACCGCGATTGGGTCGGCGCGGTCGACAAGTTGAAGGGCCGCCCCTTCATCGCGGTGGGCGCCGGTCACCTCACCGGCAAGGACAATCTCGTCGATCTGCTCAAGGCCAGGGGCTACAAGGTCACGCGCGTGCAATAAGCCAGCGCTAAACTTGCTTTATCGCCGCTTTCTGCTACAGGGCCGCCTTCCCGCGATGGTCATCCCTGGAGGCGTGGCGGGAAAATTGTATCAAATTTGCTTTTGGAGACACGCAATGAGCGAGCAGCTTACGCTGTCGGCCGAGGCACGCGATCGGGCAGGCAAGGGAGCCTCCCGCGCCCTCCGCCGTGAGGGCCGCGTACCCGCCGTCATCTATGGTATGAACGAAGAACCCCTGTCGATCCACGTCGAGGAAAAGCTCCTCAACAAGCAGCTCGGCACAGGTCACTTCTTCAATTCGGTCATCATGGTCGAAGTCGGCGGCAAGACCGTCCGCACCCTCGCCAAGGATGTGGCCTTCCACCCCGTGACCGATCGTCCGCTGCACGCCGACTTCCTGCGCGTTTCGGAACATGCCACCGTGACTGTCGCTGTCCCGGTGCGCTTCGAGAATGAAGACGCCTCGCCCGGCCTCAAGAAGGGTGGCGTGCTGAACGT
The DNA here is from genome assembly GCF_002708645.1 of Sphingobium sp. IP1. NCBI lineage: Bacteria > Pseudomonadati > Pseudomonadota > Alphaproteobacteria > Sphingomonadales > Sphingobiaceae > Sphingobium > Sphingobium sp. IP1. Next base: position 12,607 of record NZ_NOIW01000072.1, on the reverse strand, counting down.
CGTCCGTCACGACGTCGAACTGGTCGTCGATGCCGCCGAGATCCCCGATGACGTCGTCGTCGACCTCAAGGGCTTCGAAGTCGGCGATTCGATCCACATCAGCGCCGTGACCCTGCCCAAGGGCGCGAAGGCTGCGATCGAAGACCGCGACTTCACCATCGCCACCATCGTCGCTCCCTCGGCTCTCAAGAGCGCCGAAGGCGAAGCGGCCGAGGGCGAAGGCGAGTAATCGCCTTACAGCTTGCTTGCAGGCTGGAAATTCCGATCCCGTCCGCCTAACCGGCGGGCGGGATTTTTCTTTTCATGCGAGATAGACGATGCAGATCTGGGCCGGCCTCGGCAATCCGGGGCAACAATATGCGATGCACCGGCACAATGTCGGCTTCATGGCCGCGGACCTGATCGCCGACATGTATCGCTTCTCGCCGCCCAAAAAGCAGTTCCAGGGCTGGGTGCAGGAAGGGCGGATCGGCCCGGAGAAGATCATCCTGCTCAAACCCGCCACCTTCATGAACGAAAGCGGCCGCGCGGTCGGCGAGGCGATGCGCTTCTACAAGCTGACGACGCAGGACGTGACCGTCTTTCATGATGAGCTCGATCTCGCGCCGATGAAGGTCAAGGTGAAGCGCGGCGGCGGCAATGCCGGCCATAATGGCCTGCGGTCGACCGACGCCCATATCGGCAATGATTTCCGCCGCGTGCGGCTGGGAATCGGCCATCCCGGCCACAAGGACAAGGTCCATGGCTATGTGCTGGGCAATTACCACAAGAGCGAGATGGACGCGCTCGCCGACATGCTGGGCGCGATCGGTGCCGAGGCGGAATGGCTGGCGAAGAATGACGACGCCCGCTTCATGAACGAAGTGGCGCTGCGGCTGGCCGACTGAGGCCGATCAGAAGCGCGCCGAAAGGCCCAGTAGCGGCCCTTCCTGCGAGACGTTCCAGCGAAATTGCTGGCCGGTAAAGTCGCGCATCCGATATTGCTGGTGAACGAATCGATAGCCAGCGCGCACGGTCAGCGGCAGGCCGGCGAGGCGCAGCCGGTAGCCAATCGTTCCTTCGCCATCCATGCTGGATTTGCGGTCGCTAAAGCCGCCGGCATTCAGGCGCGCGTCGATCACCCAGTGACGGTCGATATCGCCGGCCGTGCGGACGCCGGCCAGCACCTCCGTCCAGTCAGCCTTGCGATTGGCCGTCAGGCCCAGCGCCGCGACATCGGCCGACAGTTTCGACCAGCGCAAACCGACGACCGGCGCGAAGGTGAAGCGCCGCCGATCCCCATGGACGGTTCGCTCCGCCATGCGATGGTCGATGATATTGTAGAAGAGGCCACCCGACACATGGGTCTTCCTGATGCCCAGCCCCACCTGCTGATGATAGACGGATGCGTCCTGGCTGGTCTTCACATATTGGCCGTCGACATAGGCGCCAACCTTGCCATTGCTCAGGACGACTTCGCCCATGGTGACGAAGTCGAGATGGTCGAATATCTCCGAGAAAGGCATGTCGACCCTGGTGCGGAACCCCGCCAGTTCCGCATTACCGTGCAGCGACGCCGCCCAGACATAGGGCGAGACGGTGAGATGCCAGCCCTGATCGGGCGTGTCATCGGACAGGTGCGCCGGCGCCTCCTGCGCCAAGGCCGGTCCGGCATAGACAAGGGCATTGGCGAACAGGCAGCATAGAGGAAGATATCGCATGGCGGCGCCCCCAGCCGATCAGGACAGTCCCAGGAATTTGAAGGCCGGCGCATCCTTGAACTGGCCGCTGACCTCGCCCGAAAAGGTTTTCGTCTGGTTCGGGCCAAGATCGAGCTTCTTCACCTTGGCAGAAGGCGCAAAGTCGATCGTCTTCAGATCGACCCAGAAGCTGTTCGGCGTCAACGCGGACTCGAAGAAATAGAGCTTGCGCTTGTGATCCGCGACCGTGCGCCAGCGGGTCGAGGAGATATTGGGCTGGTCCGGGGTCGAGATGCCGAATGGCACCGAGACATTGCGGATCACGCTGAACACGCTGGCCAGCGCCGTCACCGGGTCTTCGCTCTTGGGAATGGCCTTCACATAGAAGGAGGCGCGGGCGAAGCGATCGGCCGAGCGGTTGGTGCCCGGCAACATGGTGGTGCCGCCAATATCCTTCCAATAGGCGTTGAGCGCCAGTTGCTCGTCGAAGATCGGCGAATTGGTCATCACCGGATATTGCGGGCCGTGATGGATCACCAGCTTGCCCTTGATATATTCGAAGATGGCACTGTCGCCCGACGCATCCGAAATCGCGAGGTGGAGCGTGCCGAGCCGTTCCTCGCCCGGAATATTGTCGGTGACGACGACAAAGCTTTCCTTGGACAGTTCGTCGACCGCCGCCTTCACGGTGGCGAAATTGTCGAGCACATATTGAGTCCAGATGGCGATGCTCATGCCCGGCTGCTTGCCGTCGAAATGCGGATATTCGGATTCGACCAGCCACAGGAGATTGGCGGTTAGCCCCGCCTCGTTCATGCCGTCGGTGGTGGAAATGTCGTAGCCGGTGGCGATCACGCTGCCATAGCGGGACGTCCATTTGACCGAATTGGGGCCGGCCTCCCCACTGCGCGCGATGCCGCGCGGAAAGATCCAGAGGTTGGTGCCGACATCGACCTTCCAGTCCATCGACCGGGCGGTGATCACATCGTCATTGGCGCCATGATAGACCAGGCGCGTGCAGGCATCGGCCGATACCGAAGCCAGTTGCGCCGAGAGCAGCGCAAGACCGGACAGGAAAGCAGGCAGACGAGACATGGAACCTCCTACAAAGGTCACGATACTGTCACTGAAAATGCCGATTTTCTGAATAGTTGCCATGGGTGATAACCCGCATGACGGCTTTGGCCAACCCGTCCCTTGCGCAGTAATCGCATCCGATCACGGTCGCCCGCACCTTCGGCGCGACAAAGCGCATTGCGCAGTGCAGCATGAACAAGCCATAGAGGCGTAACGACTTATTAGGCAAAGCAGGGGACAGAGGTGATCCAGACCGTCGCGACCACGCCTTTCGACGACCAGAAGCCCGGCACATCGGGCCTGCGCAAGAAGGTTCGGGTCTTCCAGCAGCCCCATTATGCGGAAAATTTCATCCAGTCGGTGTTCGACAGCCTGGACGGCTATGCCGGCCAGACCTTGGTGATCGGCGGCGATGGCCGCTATCTCAATCGCGAAGTCATCCAGATCGCACTCAGGATGGCGGCGGCCAATGGCTTTGGCCGGGTGCTGGTCGGTCAGGGCGGTATCTTGTCCACCCCGGCTGCGTCGCATCTGATCCGGTCGTCCGGCGCCTTTGGCGGGCTGGTGCTGTCGGCCAGCCATAATCCGGGTGGCCCGGACGAGGATTTCGGCATCAAATATAATGTGTCGAACGGCGGGCCAGCCCCCGAAAAGGTGACCGACGCGATCCACGCGCGGACCCTGACGATCGACAGCTATCGCATCCTCGAAGCCGCCGACGTCGATATCGACACGCTGGGGACCAGCCAGTTGGGCGCCATGGCCGTCGAAGTGGTCGATCCGGTCGCCGGCTATGCCGCGCTGATGGAAAGCCTGTTCGATTTCCCCGCGATCAGGGCGATGATCGCCGGTGGCTTCACCCTCGCCTTCGACTCGATGAGCGCGGTGACCGGCCCCTATGCGACCGAGATTTTCGAGAAGCGACTAGGCGCACCGGCCGGCACGGTGATGAACGGCACCCCCCTGCCCGATTTCGGCCATCATCATCCCGACCCCAATCTGGTCCATGCCAAGGCCCTCTATGACCGGATGATGGCCGCCGACGCGCCCGACTTCGGCGCGGCGTCGGACGGTGACGGCGATCGCAACCTGATCATCGGCCGCCACTGCTATGTGACGCCCTCGGACTCGCTCGCGGTGCTGGCCGCCAATGCCCATCTGGCGCCGGGCTATGCCGGTGGCCTCAAGGGTATCGCCCGCTCCATGCCGACCAGCGGCGCAGCCGATCGGGTGGCGGAGAAGCTGGGCATCCCGCTCTATGAGACGCCGACCGGCTGGAAATTCTTCGGCAACCTGCTCGACGCCGGCATGGCGACGATCTGCGGCGAGGAAAGCGCCGGCACCGGGTCCGACCATGTGCGCGAGAAGGACGGCATCTGGGCGGTGTTGCTGTGGCTCAATATCCTGGCCGCGCGCCAACAGAGCGTGGCGGACATCATGGCCGATCATTGGGCGACCTATGGCCGCAACTATTATGCCCGCCACGACTATGAAGCGATCGCCAAGGACAAGGCCGAAGCGCTGATGGCCGCTCTGCGCGACACGCTCGCCAGCCTGCCCGGCACCGGCAACAGTGGCGGCACGGTGAAGGCGGCGGACGATTTCGCCTATACCGATCCGACCGACCAGTCAGTGAGCCGGAACCAGGGCGTACGTATATTGTTCGAGGATGGATCGCGCGTGGTGTTCCGCCTGTCGGGCACCGGCACCGAAGGGGCCACCTTGCGCGTCTATATCGAACGCTATGTCGGGCCGGACGGCGATCTGGCGCTGGCAACCGGCGATGCGCTCGCGCCGCTGGTCGCCGCGGCGCAGGAACTGGCCGACATTGCCGGCTATACCGGCATGGATCAGCCCAGCGTCATTACCTGAACCGGTTCACCATCGCTTACCCCGCAGCAACGGGACAGCAATGACAGCAACCTAAAGGCGGTGGGGATGTCGCTTTCCACCGCCAGAGGTTTCATGCGTTTCCCGTCGCTTGCTGTCGCCCTGTCCCTTGCCACCCTGTCCCTTGCCGCCCTCGCCATGCCCGCGCAGGCTGCGACGCGCGAGGACGAGCAGCTTTGGGTCAATCTGACGGCGATGGGGTCGATCAAGGACGAACTGGTCTATTTCGCCGAAATCCAGCCGCGCATCGGCGACGGCGTGTCGCGCATCGACCAGGCCCTTTTCCGCGGCGCGCTCGGCGTCAAATTGTCGCGCGACATCACCCTCTACCAGGGCTACGCCCATGTCGTCGTGCCGATCGAGGGCGGCAAGGACGTCAATGAGGAACGCAGTTTCCAGCAGCTGAGCTGGACGCTGGCGCGGCCCAAGGACGCCGAGATTTCCTCGCGCACCCGGCTGGAGCAGCGCTGGCGCTCGAACGGCGGCGACATGGGCTGGCGCCTGCGCGAAATGCTGCGGGTGGAACATGCGCTCAAACCCGGCAGCGACGCGGTCAATGCGCTGGCCTATGGCGAGGTCTTCTTCGCCCTCAACGACACCGATTGGGGCGCCCGCAAGGGCTTCGACCAGCTCCGTAGCTTCGCCGGGGTTGAGATCGGCCTGCCCGGCGCCTCCACCATGGAAGTCGGCTATCTCAACCAGCTGATCGACCAGGGCGGCAGCCGCCAGCGCGTCAACCATGTCGCATCGGTGACGCTGTTCTTCCGCCATTGACGCAAGGCTGGCCAATCCGCGCCGAAACCGCTATCGGCGCGGCATCATCTGAGACATGAAGGCAGTCAAATGGGTTTTCGTTGCGGTATCGTCGGGCTTCCCAATGTGGGCAAGTCCACCCTGTTCAATGCGCTGACCGAGACGCAGGCGGCGCAGGCGGCGAATTATCCCTTCTGCACGATCGAGCCCAATGAGGGTCGCGTCGCCGTGCCCGACGATCGGCTGCAGACCATCGCCAGGATCGGCGGCAGCGCCAAGATCATCGAGACGCAGCTCGCCTTCGTCGACATTGCCGGCCTGGTGCGCGGCGCGTCGAAGGGCGAAGGGCTGGGCAACCAGTTCCTGGCGAACATCCGCGAGACCGACGCCATCGTCCACGTCCTGCGCTGCTTCGAGGATGACGACATCACCCATGTCGAGGGCAAGGTCGATCCGATCGCCGACGCCGAGACGGTGGAAACCGAACTGATGCTCGCCGACCTCGAAAGCCTGGAGAAGCGGGTTCCCAACCTGCTCAAGAAGGGCGCGCAGGGCGACAAGGAAGCCAAGGCCGCCGCATCGGTGCTGGGCCAGACGCTGGAACTGCTGCGCGACGGCAAGCCCGCACGCCTGACCCAGCCGCGCGACGAGGAAGAAGCTCGCCTGTTCGCCCAGGCGCAGCTGCTGACCGCCAAGCCCGTCCTCTATGTCTGCAATGTCGAGGAAGGCGCCGCGGCCGAGGGCAATGCATTTTCCGCCCGCGTGTTCGAGAAGGCAGCCGCCGAGAATGCCAGCGCGGTCATCGTGTCGGCGGCGATCGAGGCCGAACTCATCACCATGCCGGTCGAGGAACGCGGCGAATATCTCGAAGCGCTGGGCCTGACCGAAGCCGGTCTCGCCCGCATCATCCGCGCTGGCTATGAGCTGCTGGGCCTCATCACCTTCTTCACCGTCGGCCCCAAGGAAGCCCGCGCCTGGACCGTGGCCAAGGGCAGCAAGGCCCCGCAGGCCGCCGGCGCCATCCACTCGGACTTCGAAAAGGGCTTCATCCGCGCCGAGACCATGGCCTATGCCGACTATGTCCAGTTCAATGGCGAAGCCGGCGCCAAGGAAGCAGGCAAGTGGCGTTCGGAAGGCAAGGATTATGTGACGCAGGACGGCGACATCATGCTGTTCCGCTTCAACGTCTGACAGCAAAAGATACGCTGACATGGAAAGGGCCGGAGGAGCGATCCCCCGGCCCTTCTTCGTTCAGCGCGGGGCGCTTTCCTCTTCCGGGGCGTCAGCGGCTACTGACTCCGGCTCTAGCGGAGCAACCTCCTCCTCGCCCTTGCCCAGGCGGCGCTTGATCCAGCGCCAGCCGCCACCAAAGATCAGGATGATCGGGATCAGCAGTTTCTTGCCGAAGGCCAGGATCAGCGCGATCAGGCCCAGCTTCTTGGCCGCCAGCAGGCCCGCACCCGCCGCAATCATCCCGCCAATGCCATATTCGGCGACCTTGTCGACATTGGGCACATAATCGGCATAGCGCGCGCCTGCATCATAGCTGACCGAAGCACCGAACCTGGCTGCCGCCGCCTTCACCGATGGCAGTTGCGACATGGTCGACACCATGTTGAGGCTGAGCACGCCATAACGGCCGAGCAGGCGGACGTCATAGTTCAGCGTATCCTCCTGCGCATTGCCAAAACGCATGTCGCGCGCCCAGATGACGCTGTGATGCGCCTTGTCATAGGCCGGGCGCTCGGCCCAGCCGACCAGCTGGATGGCGGGATATCCGGCATCGGCACGCTCCTTGTTGCGCTCCTCCTCGCCCGACTTCATGTCGGCCATCAGCGCGTCATAATCGGTCGAAGCGGCGTCATCATCCTTCACATAGCCGCTCTGTTCATAGGTGATGACCGCCCCCCAGGCGTCGTCATCGACGAAGGTCTTGCCGGCCGGAAAGACCAGGCCCAGCACACCATCGGCCTGGGCCGACGGATTGCCCCACATGTCGACGATCACCTCGCGCGCCTGCGCCGCGTCGAGATAATAATAATCCTGGCCCAGATGCAGCACGGCCTTGGCTTCGGGCAGGGCGATGTCGCCATTTTGCGGGCGCTGCTTCGCCAGCACCGCCTTCACCTTGGCCTCATAGGCGCGCTGTTCCGCGCTCGCCGCCGGACCGGCAGGCTGGTCCGACTGGGCAAAAACCGCTACCGGCATGGCGCCGATCAGCAACATGGCGCCAATGGCGCTCCATATCTTCTTCATCAGATCCCCCTTGTGACGCGCAATCTTTTAGAAACAAAAGCTTGGAAGGCAATGACCCAACCGCCCCGCATCATGCCCGTCCGCCGCAAGATCGCCTTTCCGCCCAGCGTGGACGCGGAAACGCGGCTGCTTATCTTGGGCAGCCTGCCCGGCGACGCCTCGATCAAGCAGGGCGAATATTATGCCCATCGCGGCAATGCCTTCTGGGCATTGATGAGCGACGTTCTGGGCGAGGATGTCCGCAGCGCGCCCTATGCGATGAAGCTCAAACGGCTGCGCGCACGAGGCGTCGGCCTGTGGGACGTGATCGAGAGCGCCGATCGCGACGGCAGCTTGGACAGCAGCATCCGGGGTGCGGAACTGCGCGACCTCAGCGCCTTCCTGTCCCGCCTGCCCAATCTCCGCGCGATCGCCTTCAACGGCAAGACCGCCGCCCAGCATGGCCGTCGCCAATTGGGCGAAAGGTCCGATCTGGTGATGATTGACCTCCCCTCCTCCAGCGGCGCCTATGCCAGCCTTTCACGCGATGCCAAACGACAGGCCTGGAGCATAATGGCGCCCTATGTCGATCCGACATGAACCATTCGTCACTTTACCGACTTGGTTGGGCTGCTAAGCAGCGGCCAAATCTCCCTTTTGCCATGAGGCCATGATGTCCGCCCGTCGCCTGTCGCTCGCATTTGCCCTGTCCGTTTCCACCCTGCTCGGCGCCTGCGCCCCGGTGCAGCAGCATCCCGCCAGCGTCGTCGCCGCCCCGGCCGAACAGCGCGCGCCGGTGACGATCCTGGTGTCGATCGACGGCTTCCGCCCCGATTATCTGACCCGCGGCGTATCGCCCAACCTCAACGCGCTGGCGGCGGGCGGCACCGAAGCATCGATGCGCCCGTCCTTCCCGACCAAGACCTTTCCCAATCATTGGGCGATCGTGACCGGCGACCGGCCGGACCGCAGCGGCATCGTCGCCAATAATATGGAAGATGCCAGCCGGCCCAAGGACAAGTTCACCATGGCGAGCGACGATCCATACTGGTGGAACGAGGCCGAGCCGATCTGGATCACCGCCGAAAAGCAGGGCGTGCGTACCGCGACCATGTTCTGGCCCGGCTCCAACGTCGCCTGGGGCGGCAACAAGGCGGCCGACTGGCCCTACAAGATCAGCGGCGGATCGCGCCCGAGCGACTGGGCCCAGTTCAACGAGGCGATCAGCCCGACCCAGCGCGTCAACGGCGTGCTGGACGTGCTGCGCCGCCCGGCCGACATCCGCCCCCGCTTCGTCACCCTCTATTTCGATGAGGTCGACACCGCTGGCCATGTGAACGGACCGGCCGCACCGGAAACGACCCAGGCGGTCGCCGATGTCGATGCCCATATCGGCGAACTGATCGCCGGCCTCAAGGCGCTGGGCCAGCCGGCCAATATCGTCATCGTCTCCGACCATGGCATGGCCGCCAAGGCGAATGACCGGGTGCTGCCGATCGACAAGATCGCCGACCCGGCCGACTATCGCGTGGTGGAGGCCGGCCCCTATGCCAGCCTGGTCGCCAACCCCGGCCGCGAAAAGGCGCTGGAGGCCGCGCTGTTCAAGCCGCGCGACCATATGCAGTGCTGGCGCAAGAGCGAAATCCCAGCGCGCTTCCACTATGGCACCCATCGCCGCATCCCGCCCTATTTCTGCCTGGCCGAAACCGGCTGGGTGTTCCAGAACACGACGCCGACCAAGCCGGTCACCGGCGGCGACCATGGCTGGGATGATCGCGCGCCCGAAATGCAGGCTTTGTTCATCGCGAACGGCCCGGCCTTCGTCGGCGGCTTCCGTCCCTCGGCCGATTTCACCAATGTCGATGTCTATCCGCTGCTCGCCCGCCTGCTGGGCGTGACGCCGGTGGCGAGCGATGGCAATCCGGCGGTGCTGCAGGGGCTGGTGAAGCCCTGATCGGGCGACATGCATTTGTCATAAAGCGGTTCTAGGCGGCGCGTCATGTTCACGCGCCGCTCGCTCCTCTCCGCCGCCGCCATCGCCCCGATCGCCGGCGCGCCCGCCCTCCTTCGCGCCCAGAGCTGGTTCGCCGGCTATCCCTTCGCTTTGGGCGTGACATCGGGCGATCCGGCGCCCGACGGCTTCGTCATCTGGACCAAGCTGGCGCCGCGCCCGTTCGAGCCGCATGGCGGCATGCCGATGACGCCTATCCCGGTGAAATGGGAGGTCGCGGCCGATGATCGCTTCAGGACCATCGTTGCCGGCGGCGAAGCGACCGCCCGGCCCGAACTGGGCCATAGCGTCCATGTCGAAGTGACCGGCCTTCAGCCCGACCGGCCCTATTGGTATCGCTTTGCGCTCGGCAACGACCAGTCGACGCGTGGCCGCGCCCGCACCCTGCCGCTGGCGTCGGCCAGTCCCAAGCTGCTGAAATTCGGCGTCGCTGGCTGTCAGAATTATCAGGATGGCCTGTTCACCGCCTTCCGCCATCTGGCGCGCGAGGACGATCTCGCCTTCGTCTATCATTATGGCGACTTCATCTATGAATATAGCCAGCGCGGGCCGGACTATGACAAGGACGGCCTGCCCGGACCGCAGGTGCGCGACCATATCGGCCAGGATTGTTATGACCTTGCCGACTATCGCCTGCGCTACGCCCAATATCTGAGCGATTATGATCTGCAGGCGGCGCGTTGCCGCCATAGCTGGTTTCCGACCTTCGACGATCATGAGGTCGCCAACAACTGGGTCGGTGACATCGACGCCAAGGGCGCGCCGGCCGATGCCTTCCGCATGCGCCGCGCCGCCGGCATGCAGGCCTGGTATGAATATATGCCGGTCCGCGCGGCGATGGCGCCGCGCAGCGAGATGATCGGCACCATGTATCGCCAGGCGCGCTTCGGCGACCTGCTGTCGATCGACTTCCTCGACACCCGCACCTTCCGCACCGACCAGCCCTGCGGCGACAATTTCAAGCCGGCCTGCGCCGAAATGACCGCCACCCAGGCACAGGTCATTTCGGCCGAGGAGGAAGGCTGGCTGACCCGCAACCTTGCCCGCCGCGACGCCAAGTGGAACTGCCTGGCGCAGCAGGTGATGATGATGGCGCTCGACCGCCGCAACAGCGAAGATGCGACCGATCCCATCTACAATATGGACACCTGGGCCGGCTACAAGGTGCAGCGCCAGCGGCTGCTCGGCCGGATGAAGGGGTTGAACAATGTCGTGGTCCTGACCGGCGACGAGCATCAGAATTTCGCCGGCCTGCTGGATGACGGCACCAAGCCGGTGGCGGTGGAGTTCGTGTCGACCTCCATTTCCTCCGGCGGCGACGGATCGGACCTGCGGCCCGGCAGCGACATCATCCTGAAGAACAACCCGCAGCTCAAATTCATCAACGACCAGCGCGGCTATCTGACCTGCGAAGTGACGCCGGACGCCTGGACGACGCGGGCGATGGTGATGGATCAGGTATCGGCGCCGGGCGGCCAGATCCGCACCCGCGCGACCATGACCGTGCCGCGCGGCACACCGGGGCTGACCATTAGCTGACAGTTGACGTAAACGGAAAGTCACCATACACCATGTCCGTTGCAATGGGAGACGGATAGATGGACGACATTCTCTATTTCGAGGATATCGTGGTGGGCGACAGCGTGGCGTTCGGGCCGCTGACCCTGTCGCGCGAGGAAACGATCGCCTTTGCCGCGGAGTTCGATCCCCAACCCTTCCATCTGTCCGACGAGGCAGCGGCCACCACCCATTTTCGCACCCTCTCCGCCAGCGGCTGGCACACCACAGCGCTGTTCATGAAGATGTTCGTCGCCGAAATGCAGAAATATCCCGGACGCCAGGCGGCCAGCCTGGGCGCGATGGGCGTCGATGAACTGCGCTGGCTGCGCCCGGTCCGCCCCGGAGACACGCTGCGCGGCACCAATGAGGTGATCGACAAGAAGATTTCGCAGAGCCGCCCGGAAATGGGCATCGTCCGCAACAAGGTGACGCTCTACAATCAGAAGGACGAACCCGTGCTGACCATGTGCCCGATCGCCATGTGGCGCACCCGTCCGGCATAAGGCCACCCCATCCGGGGTGGCCAATTGCTGTCCCCCGGACCTGTCGGCGCTGATCATTCCCCCCTAGGCGAGGCCAAACGCTCATCCGGGGAGCCCAGCCATGCCCAGCGCCGCGCATCTTGCCGCCTTTGCCCTCATCTCGCTCGGCATGGTGCTGACGCCGGGGCCGAACATGATCTATCTGATCTCGCGCTCGATCAGCCAGGGGCGCACCGCCGGCATGGTCTCGCTGCTCGGCGTCGCCTGCGGCTTCCTCTTCTACATGGTCGCTGCCGCCTTCGGCATCACCGCGCTGCTGATGGCGGTGCCCTTCGCCTATGACGTGCTGCGCCTGGGCGGCGCGCTCTATCTGCTGTGGCTCGCCTGGAATGCGGTGCGGCCCGGCGGCCGTTCGCCTTTCCAGGTGAAGCAATTGCCGCTCGATGGCCCGCGCAAGCTGTTCGCCATGGGGCTGCTGACCAATCTGCTCAATCCCAAGGTAGCGATGATCTATCTCTCGCTGCTGCCCCAGTTCGTCGATCCAGCGCGCGGCCATGTGCTTGGCCAATCGCTCATCCTGGGCGCGACCCAGATCGTCATCAGCCTGTCGGTCAACGCGATCATCGCCTGCCTCGCCGGATCGATCGCCGGCTTCCTCGGCACCCGGCCGCGCTGGCTGACGATCCAGCGCTGGTTCATGGGCACGGTTCTGGGCGGCCTCGCCGTGCGGATGGCGGTGGAGCGCTAGCGCGTAGACTCATTACGCACTGCACCAGATGCGCACGCAGATGAGCTTGATGGCTGCGAGGAAGTTGGCAGGGTCTTTGTCATAGCGGGTGGCGATGCCACGGAACTGCTTGATGCGGTTGAAGAATCGTTCGACGAGGTTTCGCTGTTTGTAGAGCCACGGCGAGAAGGCG
>NZ_NOIW01000071.1:0-28887 GCF_002708645.1 Sphingobium sp. IP1 | reverse complement strand
CATGAAGGATGTGCTGCACAACGGCATATTGCGCGAACGGGGCATGCCGCGCTTCCAGGAACTGACCGACGAAGAGATCGCCGGGCTCCAGCATTATTTCCGCCAACGCGCCCGTCAGGTGCTGGCCGCGCAATCCGCCGGCCAGCCGGGCGCCCAAACGCACAGAGGCTTGAATGAAGGTCAATGACGTCGTCACCTATGCGGTGGAAGGCTCCATCGCGGTCATCACGGTCAACTCGCCGCCGGTGAACGCCCTCTCCAACGCCGTGCGCCAAGGCGTCGCCAGCGCGGTCGAGACCGCCATCGGCGATTCCGCCGTCGGCGCCATGGTGCTGACCTGCGAAGGCCGTACCTTCTTTGCCGGCGCGGACATCACCGAATTTGGCAAGCCGCCGGTCGAACCCACGCTGCGCAACCTGCAACTGGTGGTGGAAAATGCCACCAAGCCGGTGATCGCCGCCATCCATGGCACAGCGCTGGGCGGGGGCCTGGAACTCGCGCTCGTCGCCCATTATCGCATCGCCGTGCCCTCGGCCAAATGCGGCCTGCCCGAAGTCAATCTGGGTCTGCTGCCCGGCGCCGGCGGCACCCAACGCCTGCCCCGCATCGTCGGCGTCGCAAAGGCGCTCGACCTCATGACCGCCGGCAGCCCGGTCTCGGCCAAAGCCGCGAAGGAAATGGGCCTGATCGACGAACTCGCCGCCGAAGGCCAGTTGCGCGCCGATGCCATCGCCTTCGCCCAGCGGGTGCTTAATGAAGGCCGCCCGCAGCTCAAGGTCCGCGACCGCACCGAGAGGCTGGACGAGGCACGCGGCAAGCCGGAAATCTTCGCCGATTTCCGCAAGGCCAATGCCCGCAAATTCCGTGGCTTCAACGCTCCCGAAGCGATCATCCGCTGCGTCGAGGCCTCCTTGGAACTGCCCTTTGACGAGGGCATGACCTTCGAGCGCCAATTGTTCAACGAATTGCAGGCCGACAGCCAGTCCGCCGCCCAGCGCCATGTCTTCTTCGCCGAGCGCCAGGCCGCCAAGGTCGACAGCTTGCCCGCCGATACCCCGATCCTGCCGATCGCCAAGGTCGGCGTCATCGGCGCCGGCACCATGGGCGGCGGCATCGCGATGAACTTCGCCAATGCCGGCATCCCCGTCACCCTGGTCGAGACCAACGAGGACGCGCTGTTCCGTGGCCTGCGCATCATCCGCGGCAATTATGAGACGACGGCCAAGAAGGGCAAGATGAAGCCCGAGGATGTCGACACCCGCATGGGCCTGCTCACCGGATCGATCGCGATGGAGGATCTGGCCGATTGCGACCTGATCATCGAAGCGGTGTTCGAGCAGATCGACGTCAAGCGCGAGGTCTTCGCCAAGCTCGACAAGATCGCTAAGCCCGGCGCCATTCTCGCCACCAACACCTCCTATCTCGACATTGACGACATCGCCGCCGCCACCAGCCGGCCGAACAGCGTCGTCGGCCTCCATTTCTTCTCGCCGGCCAATGTCATGAAGCTGCTGGAGGTGGTCCGCACCAAAGACACGAAGCCGGAAATCATCGCCACCGCCATGAAGCTCGCCAAGACGATCGGCAAGATCGGCGTGCTGGTCGGCAATGGCTATGGTTTCGTCGGCAACCGCATCCTCGCCGCTCGCAATACGCAGGCGGACCAGTTGATCCTCGAAGGGGCCACGCCCTGGGCGGTCGACAAGGTGCTGTATGATTTCGGTTTTGCCATGGGCCATTTCCAGATGCGCGATCTGGTCGGGCTCGATGTCGGCTGGAACCCCAAGACCACCAGCTCCGCCAATGTCCGCGAAATCCTCAACGAAATGGGCCGCCACGGGCAGAAGACGAAGGGCGGCTTCTACGATTATGACGACAACCGCAAACAGACCCCCTCGCCGGTCGCGATGCAGGTGATCGAGGATTTCGCCGCGAAGCAGGGCATTACCCGCCGCGATATCAGCGACGCGGAAATCCAGGATCGCATCCTCTTCGCCATGGTGAATGAGGGCGCCCGCATCCTCGACGAAGGCATCGCCTCGCGCGCGTCCGACATCGATATCGTCTGGATCACCGGCTATGGCTGGCCGAAATATCGCGGCGGCCCGATGTTCTGGGCCGATCTCCAGGGGCTTCCCACCGTCCTCGACCGGCTCAAGGCCTTGGAGGCTGCGCATGGCGCCGCCTTCACCCCCTCCCCGCTGATCGAACGACTGGTGGCACAGGGCAAGGGGTTCAAGGACGCATGATCAAGGGCAACAAAGTCGCCATCACCGGCATTGGCGAAACCGCTTTCCTGCGCAAGGGCGAGGAAACGGTGATGCAGATGATGACCCGCGCCAGCCTGGCCGCGATCGCTGACGCCGGCCTTACCCCCGCCGATATCGACGGCCATGTCAGCAACAAATATGTCGGCCACCCGTCGGAGGAGGTCGCCCATGCGATCGGCGCCGCCAACCGGCGCTTTACCGCCGTCGCCGACACGGCCGGCGGCACCGCCACCACCGGTGACGCGCTGCGGCTGGCGCAACTGGCGATCGAGGCCGGGCTCGCCCGCCATGTCCTCGTCCCCTATGCCATCCGCTCGACCAAGCCGGGCGGCGTCTATGGCTTCCACGCGCGCGAACCGCAGAAGGCGGGGCTGGAAATGCCCGCCGGCTTCTTCGGCCAGCCCACCTATTTCGCCACCATGGCCAATCGCTACGCCCATGAATTCGGCATGAGCGAGGAGGAACTGGCGTCCGTATCGATGACCTACCGCGCCTGGGCGGCGCTGACCCCCGGCGCGCAGAAGCGCGATCCGATGGACCTCGACGCCTATCGCCAGACGCCGATGATCTCGACCCCGCTGCGCGTCGCCGACTGCTGCCTCACCACCGATGGCGGCGGCGCCTATGTGGTGAGCGCGGTGGAGGCCGCCCGCGACCTGCCCCATCCGGTGATATCGGTGCAGGGCGTCGGCATCGGCTACAACAACTATCCCCATGGCGTGCTGTTCACGCAGAAACCCTGCACTTTCGACTATCCCGGCTGGGACTCGGCGGCGCAGGCCTATGCCATGGCCGGCGTCGATCCCAAGGATCTGGACCTCGCCCAGGTCTATGACGGCTTCTCCATCTCGGCCATCGTCCAGACCGAGATGCTGGGCCTGTGCGATCGCGGCGAGGGCGCGCGCTTCTACGCCGCCGGCCACGCGAAGCCGGGCGGGCGGATGCCGGTCAATACCAGCGGCGGCCATATGTCGGGCGGCTATGTTCCCGGCATCAACCTGCTGATCGAGGCCGTGCGCCAGCTGCGCGGGCAGGAGGGCGACCGTCAGGTGCCCGACGCCCGCCTCTGCGCGGTCGCGGGCTTGGGCGGCAATAATCATTCCACCACCATCCTTGCGAGGGACTGACCATGGGCATTCCCATCTATCCCGTCCATCTGGAAGACCCGCTGTTTCAGGGTTTCTATGACGGCCTCGATGCCGGCGAACTGCGCATCACCGCCGACGCGGAAACCGGCGAATGGGTCTGGTATCCGCCAGAGGTCGTCCCCGGAAAGCCCGATGCCGTGCTGGAATGGCGCCCGGTCTCGGCCGAGGGCAAGGCCTATAGCTTCACCACCGTGATCCGCAGCCTGCTGCCCGGCGACCACAAGGCGGAAGTCCCCTACACCGTCATCCTGTTCGAGCCCGATGATGCGCCGGGCGTGCGGATCGCGGGCATATTGGTCGATGACGACGGCGTCGAGCCAGCCTGCGACATGCGCCTGCGCTTCCGCCCGGTCGAGGCGGGCGATCACCGCATCGCCGGCTTCGTGCCGGTCCGCTGACATGCAGTTGGACCGGCGCACAGTCCTGCTCGGCGGCGCGGCGCTCGCGCTCGCCGGCTGCACCCGCGCCCGCACGCCGCGCGCATCCACTGCCCCGGCACCGCTGACCCCGGCCGATTTCAACCTGGTCATCGACGGGCTCGACCATGCCGAGGGTGTCGCCAGCGCCCCCGACGGCCGCCTGTTCCTGTCCAACAGCGGTGGCGCGATCGGTGTGCTGGCACCGGGACAGCCACTGCGGCAGGTCGGCGCCCCGCTCGCCGCCAATGGCGTCGCCGTCGATGCACAGGGCCGCGTCATCGTCGCCAATATGGGCCTGCTCAAGCAGCAGCCCGGCCCGCTACAGCGCATCACCCTCGAAACCGGCAGGGTCGAAACGCTCGTCTCGGAACTGGAGGGGCGCCAACTCGTCGCCTCCAACGGTCCGGCCACCGCACGGGATGGCAGCATCTATTGCACCCACAGCAGTTGGGGGCCGGCCGCCAATATCGGCACCACCACGCCGGCGGGCTTCATCTACATGGTCCGGCCGGACGGCAGCGCCGCGATCGTCGCGCGCGACCTGCGCGGGGTCAACGGCCTCTGCCTCGACCGGGACGAACGCCATGTCTATGCCTCGCTGACCGCCGAAGGGCGCATCCGCCGCTGGCGCCGCAACGCCGACGGCACCCTGGCCGACCCGCAGGATTTCGGCCCGCAACTCGGCACCGTCGTCCCCGACCAGACGGTCAAGGCGATCCTGGCCCTGCCGCCGCAGGAGAAGGCAGCGCTCGGCTATTGCGACGGCATCGCCTTCGACATGGCCGGCAATCTCTGGATCACCCTGCCCTTTTCCAACCGGCTGGTCGCGCTGACGCCGCAGGGCCGCCAGATCGACATCCTCCACGATCCCGCCGGCGAAAAGATCGCGATGCCCACCAATCTCTGCTGGGGCGGCCCCGATCGCCGCACGCTCTATGTCGTCTCGCGCGGCAAGGGCATGATCGTCCAGGCCCGCACCACCATCGCCGGCGCCCCGCTCGCCAACTGGCCGGCCGGATAAGAGAGATTCGGCATGGGTTGATCTCATGTCCTCCCGCTCTCGCGCTCAGGCCATCTCGATCACCACCTTGCCCTGCGCCTTGCGATCCATGATCCAGCGGATCGCCGCCCGGCTCTCGTCAAAGCCGAACCGCGCGCCGATCGCCGGCCGCAATCCGCCCTGCTCATACCAGTCATAAAGCTGCGCCATATTGGCGGCATGGATATCCGGCTCGCGCCGGCTATGCATCCCCCATGTCACGCCGACGATCGATGCCGTCTTCACCAGCGGCAGGTTCAACGGGATCGCGGGTATGGTCCCGGCGGCAAAGCCGACCACCAGATAGCGCCCGTCCCAACCCATGGTGCGGAAGGCCGGCTCGGCCAGATCGCCACCGACCGGGTCGAAGATCACATCGACGCCGCGCTCCCCGGCCAGCGCCTTCACCGCTTGCTTGATGTCGACCTGCGCATAATTGACCGTCTCGTCCGCGCCATGCGCCCGCGCCAGATCCAGCTTTTCCGCGCTGGAGGCCGCCGCGATCACCCGCGCGCCCATGCGCTTGCCGATCTCCACCGCCGCCAGTCCCACGCCACCCGCTGCGCCCAGCACCAGCAGCGTTTCGCCGGCCTGCAACCGCCCGCGCTGGCGCAGCCCGTGCAGTGCCGTCGCATAGACCATGGTGAAACCGGCCGCGACGTCGAAGCCCATCGCATCGGGAATGATGCTGGTGCGGAAAGCCGGCGCCACCGCCTGCTCGGCAAAGGCCCCCTGGAACGGGATCGCCGCCACCCGGTCGCCGATGCGAAAGCCGCTGACGCCCTCGCCGATCGCATCGACCACCCCGGCCGCCTCGCCGCCGGGGATAAAGGGCAAGGGCGGCTTGGTCTGGTAGAGATTCTGGATCATCAGCGCGTCGGGAAAATTGACGCTCGCCGCCCGCACCGCCAGCCTGATCTCGCCCGGCCCCGGCTGGGGCACGGGCACGTCGCGGAACGCCAGTTGCTCAGGCGCGCCATGCGCCTCGCACATCAGCGCCCGCACGGATCAGCTGCCCAGAAACTGCTGGCGCATCTTGTAATAATCGTCGCTCGGATATTTCTCGCTATGCTGCCCTGCCGGCCAGTCGGCATAGGGCGTCTGCGCCGGTTCGGGCGGCGAGGTATAGTCGGACAGGCCCCGGCGACGAATGATCTTCCACACGCCGTTCCGCCGTTCCAGATCGTCGAGATAGCGGCCCTGGAAGAAGACATCCTCCTCGCCCCCGCCTTCCTTGCGGTCGCGCCGATGCTGCGCAAAATAATAGCATTCGGAAAAGGCCTTGTCCCCCTTCACATCCACCGAGACATTGGTGATGTGATGGCAGGCATATTTCAGCGTCGACACGATCTTGAAGGCGAAACCGACGAAATCGGACGACTTGCCCTCGAACTTGCCATGCTTGTGCGTCGATTCCGGCCAGAACAGCGATCGCAGCAGCGCCTCGTCCGCCCGGTCATTGGCCCGCGCATAAGAATAGAGGAGTTCGGTGATCGCCTGCTTGGACTCGATGATGTCCAGCCGCTGGGCCATGTCCATGCCGCTCGCCTTTCCCTTTGGCGCGGCGGCCGATGCTTCGGCAGCGGCGGCCATACCGATCGGCAGCGCCAGCATGGCGGCCAGCGTGCCGCGACGATTGCGTTCTTCCATGCTCATTCTCCCGGATTTTCCAGCAGGCCCGGCTCGGCGCGCAGGCGCGGCAGCACTTCCTTCTCGAACAGGCGCAGGCTGCGCCACGACACTTCGGGGTCCAGCCCGCCCAGCAGCGCGTGGAAGGTGACGGCCGTACCCCGACCTAGCCCCTTCAAATATTCGAAACATTCGTCGGGCGTCAGCACCTTGATGTTCGGCATCGCCTTCAGTCCCTCGATCGTCTCGGCGGGCTGGTAACGTGTCTGGCCGGTGCCGCGCTCCTTGGCCCATTCGGCATAGGCGTTGGTCGCATAGGCGACATGCGGCGCCACCAGCGGCCAGTCGCGGTCCGGATCGTCGGAAACATAGAGGAAGCTCGCGGCCGGCTTGCGCAGTTCCTCCGGCGGCGGGAAACCAGCCTTTTCCCGCTCTTCCTTGTAGAGGGTGAACAGGTCGGGATGGCCGGGGAAATATTGATAGCCGCCCTTGGCTGCGCGGATCGCCGACTTGTCGGTCGACCCGCCCATGTAGATTTTGGGGCCGCCCGGCGTCGCCGGTGCCGGCGTCACCCGCACGGTGCGCTCGCGAAACTCGAACGGCTCGCCGGTCCAGGCCTGCTTCAGCGTGGCCATCGCCTCGTTCATGATCGCCAGCCGCTTGGTGATGTCTTTGCCGAACATCTCGAACTCATGCGGGCGATAGCCCATGCCGGCGGTCAGCCACACGCGGCCGGGCGCGATATTGTCCAGCACCGCCAGATCCTCGGCCAGCCGCAGCGGATCGTGCATGGTGACGACCAGCGCCGAAAGATGCGCGACGATGTTGTCCGTCGCCCCCAGGATCGACGCCGCCTGCACCATGGAGGACGGGCAATAGCCGCCCTCCGCGCCATGATGCTCGGCCAGGAACACCTGGGTAAAGCCCAGCTTGTCGGCCCATTGCGCCTGCTCGATCGCGGTGCGGTAAAGCACGGGATGCGGCGCACCGAAATCCGGCCGGTTCATGTCGTAACGAAGGTTCAACTGCACCCTTTGGGTTCCTCTTCCCGATTATTGGCTGTTGGTTCAGGCGGCCGAGACGCGCGACTGGATGCGGCCGGTCACGTCCGCCGCCTGCATCGCCTTGCCGCTGTCGATCAGCGCGTCGATCGCGTCCGGCGCATAGCCGATCTCGGCCAATATCTGCCGCGTATGCTCGCCCAGCCGCGGCGCGGACTTGCGCGCATGGCCCGGCGTGTCGCTCAGATGGATGAAGCTGCCGAACTGGCGGACATGGCCATACATGGAATCGAAATTCTCGATCACCCGGTTGCTGGTCACTGCCCAATCCTGCCACAGCGCCTCGCGCACCCAGCTCTTCGCCGCCGGTATCTCGCATGGCACACCCGCCGCATCGAGCAGCGCGAAAGCCTCCGCGCTGGTCTTGTCGGTAAACCAGGGCGCCAGCGCCGCCAGCAGCGCCGCGTCATGCAGCGACCGTTCCTTTGGCGAGCCAAAGCGCGGATCGTCGATCAGCCCGGCCTGTCCCACCGCCCGCGCCAGCGCCGCGAAGCGCCCGTCCTGCCGGCAGGCAATGCAGATCCAGCCGTCGCTGGTGCGGTAAAGCCGGTCGAGCGCATTATAGCCGGCCTGATCCTTGTCGAGGCGGAAGCCGTAAACGACCTGTTTGTCGGCATCCAGGAAATGCTCGGACGTGGTCCACAGGCTCGAATGGAGCTGCGGTATCTCCATATAGTCGCCGACGCCGCTGATCGCGCGCCGCTCCAGCCCCATCAATATGCCCGCCGCGCCCAGGAAGCCGTTATTATAATCCTCGTTGCCGAACACCGACCGGGTCGGCGGATTTCCCGCGCCGCCGCCTTCATAAAGCAGGCCGGTCCAGCCCGACACCAGAGGCGCAAAACTCTTGAGCAGGGACTTCGGCCCCTTGGAGCCATAGCCGGGCAGATAGACATAGAGCAGGCGCGGATTGATCTTCGACAGCGCCTCATAGCCGATGCCCAGCTTGTCGGCCTTGCCGGGGCGCAGATTATGGGTGACGACATCGGCCTCACGCACCAGCTTCAGCGCCGCCTCCAGCGCCTCGGGCTGCTTGAGGTTCAGCACGATATCGCGCTTGCCGCGCTGCGCCGCGTCGAAACAGTCGGGCAGCGGCCGCATCTGGTCGCCATCGGGCGTCTCCACCTTGATAACGTCAGCGCCCAAGTCCGACAGCAGCCGCCCGCCAAAGCCCACCGCGAAGAAGGAGGAGAAGTCCACCACCTTGATGCCTTCCAGCGGCCGGTCGAGCGGCTTGCCCGCCGCCACCAGTTCGGCCCGCTTACGCGCGATCAGGTCGGCCAGCGCGCCATTGTCGGCGCCGATCGCTGGCGCCGGGCGCGGCGCGGAACAGGGGCTGCGATCCAGCCGCACCGCCGGCGCCGCCTGATAGATGGTGCCGAATTCCGGGTCGGGCAGCGCAATCCGCTGGCCGACAAATTCCACCTGCTCGTCCAGCAGCACTTCGGCCGGTTCCAGCACCGGCAGCGCCGCCACATCGGCCGCCTGGAACAGCGCGATCCATTCGGCGCGCGGGCGTGCCTTGAACGCATCGAAAATCTCGACGCGGGCGATATGATATTCATCGTCGCTCAGCGGCACCGACATTTCCGCCGCGCCCTTGACCGCCGACACCCGGTCGCCAAAGCCCAACTGGTCCATCGCCGCCTTGAAGCCGCCCTGGCCGCCGGTATGAATCTGCAGGAACAGGCCGTCGCCGCATTCGAACATGCCGGTCACCAGCCGGGTCCGGCCGAACCGGTCGACCGCCCCGGAATCCCCCGCCTTGATGTAGGAAATCCCCTCTTCCTGCCACCAGTTGTTCATCGGCGATTGGGCCAGCATCGCGTCGAGCAGCGAGGATTCCACCCTCTGCCCCTTGCCACTCGTTCGCCGCGCCCGGATCGCCGTCAGTGCGCCGATCACGCCCAGAAATGCCTGACCATAATGAAGCGCGGGATGCCCCAGATAGACCGGCCCTTCGCGGAATGGACTGGACTTGTCGATCATCGTGCCGAGCAGCGCCGCCGCCAGCCCCTCGCCGCGCGGTCGATCGGCAAAGGGCGTGTCCGCGCCATAGGCGGTCAGCGCCGACACGATCAGCTCCGGATAGTCGCGCGCCAGGCTCTCGCCGTCCAGGCCGAGCGCCTTCGCCTCCCCTTCCTCCAGCGCATGGATGAAGATGTCTGCCCCGCTCAGCAGTCCGCGCAGCGCCGCCCGGTCGTCCGCATCGGCGACGTCCAGTTCGACGCTGCGCTTGGACCGGTCCCAGCTTTTTCGGGTCAGTTCATGGGCGAAATAGGCGCCGCCCCTGGGCTCGACCTTCAGCACGTCGGCGCCATGGTCGGCGAGCAGCATGCCCGCGATCGCGACCGGCATTTCGGTCGACAGCTCGATAACGACAAGATGGTCCAGAGGGCCGGGCATCACGCACTCCTGTTTGGCGGTCTGCGCCGCCTCTTGTTCGGATCTGGCCGGTAGTGCGCGGAATCGCGCCTCCGACCTTTCCCTTGAAACAGACACGCTTTTTCCCGGCAGCGCAAGTAATATTGCACTATAGGTTCAAATTCATTCCTTGCCCGTCAGCCGTGCCGGATCATAACGCGGCCGGTCCATCTGGAAACTGTCACCGTTGCGCACATACCAGCCGCTGCCATGGGTGCGGCCGATCAGTTTCATCGCCGGCGTATCGAAATAGACCCGCTCGCGATCGGTGATGAACTCGTCGCGGATATGCGCCATGACGATCTCGCCGATGATCACCGTCTGCATCGTGCCGATGTCCATCGCCGCGACCTTGCGGCATTCGAAGCTGACCGGACTGCTGGCGATCAGCGGCGGCGCGACCAGCACCGACGGCGCGGTCTCGATCCCGGCATAGTCGATCTCGCTGACATCGGCCGGCGCATCGACGCTGCAATGGTTCATCTTCTCGGCATCATCCTCGCACACCAGGTTCACGACGAACTCGCCGGTGGCGATGATGTTGGCGGCCGTATTCTTCAGGCCGCGCGACACCGGCTCCTTCAGCAGGCCCAGCGCCACCAGCGGCGGCTCGGTGCCGACGCAGTTGAAGAAGCTGTAGGGCGCGGCATTGACCACGCCTGCTTCGGACCGGGTGGTGATCCACGCGATCGGACGCGGGGTGATGGTCGAATTGACGATCTTGTAGCGGGTCGCCATCGGCAGGCTGCGCATGTCGAACTGCATGACTTATTCCTTCGCCCCAGTTGCGCCCTTCGCGGCAGCCTTCGCCGCTGCGCGTGCCTTGAACGCCTCGCGGGCGCGGGGCACTTCCTCCCCCGCCTGGCAGGTATGGCAATAGACCAGTTCCAGCGCATGATTGGCCGACAGGTCGCCGCTTTCCGCCTGATCCAGCAGCCGCTTGGTCAGTTCGACCGCATGGGCATTGCCGCCACCGATCGTCGCGCCCAGCGCCAGCGCCTGCGCGACCGCCTCGCCCGGCGGGACCAGCCGGCTGACCAGCCCCAGGCTCAGCGCCTCGGCCGCCTCCAATGTCCGCCCCGAAAAGATGATCTCGGCCGCGCGTGCCCGCCCCAGTTGCCGGGTCAGGAACCAGGCCGCGCCGCCATCGGGCACCAGCCCGAAATCCAGGAACGGCGCACCGAACCGCGCATTGTCCGCCGCGAAGATCATGTCGCAGGCCATCGCCAGGCTCCAGGACACGCCATAGGCGCCGCCCTCCACCGCCGCTACGGTCGGGATCGGCAGCGCGCGCAGCCGGCGGATGATCCGCTGCCCCATCTCCAGCCGCGCCGCCAGCCGCAACGCGCCCTCGCCCCGCGCTGGCGGCAGCTTCACGTCGCCGCCATTGCTGAAATAGCCTTCCGCCCCACGCAGCAGCAGCATCCGCGCCGGCGTCGCATTTTCCAGCCGGTCGAGCGCGGCGGAAAATTGCTCCCACATGGTGAAGGAGACGGTGTTCTTCGCGCGCGGCCGGTTGAGGGTGATGACGGCCACGCCATCCGCGCGCAGCTCGAACAACAGTTCGGGGTCTTCGCTCGGCGCGCTCATCTCACTCTCCCATGCTGATGCCCATGTCGGGCCTGGGGCATGCCTAGACGAGGCGCACACCATGATGCAAGAAAATTTGCATCATGGTGCAGATTCAAGTCGCTTTCGTCTTGGTCTTGGGCGACATCGGCAGCGCGTCCATGCCGCGCTCGGCAATATCCTTGATCAGCGCTTCGACTTCCTTGCGCGCCGCGCCCTTCAGCGAACCGAGCAGGCAGGACAGATAGCTGCTGACCAGCCGGACGATCACCTCGTCATCGGGTATGCGGCCCTGCGCCCAGTCGTTGATGGTCGCATATTCGAAGCGCACCAGATCATCGACCAGCTTGTCGACCTGCACCCAGGGCTGCAACTGCTTCGTGGCGTCGAGCGCCTCGATCCACTGCTTGTTATGATGGATGGCCGGCGAATGCATCGCGGTCCAGATGTCGCGGTCGACATCCGAACTGAAATAGAGCGCCATGATCGCCTTGATATAATTGCGGATCTTCCGGTTCCGCTGGACGACCGAAATCATCCGCTCCAGATTATGCTGCATCGTGCCGGGCGGGCTCGAATAGACGATGCGGCTGACATATTCGTCGAAATATTCCTGGATCGCGGTGGCGATCATCCGCTCACGGGTCTGGAAGGCGTTGTAGAGCGTCCGCTTCGCGACACCCGCGCGCTGGCCGATCTCGTTCATGCTCAGCGCCGCGATCCCCTGTTCGGCGATCACCTTGCGCGTTTCCTCCAATATCCGGCGACGGCGTTCGATGATCGCCGGACTGGAATAGGTCTGCGGCCGATCGCCATTTTCCTTGAGGTCAGCCATGTCCTTGTCCGTCGTCAAATTCGCTCATCCTCCCCGAGGCGCGCCCGGCGGGGGCACGTAACCGACGATCATAACGCAATTGCATGAACGTGCAAATTTGATGCCGCACGGCTGGACTTTGTGCAAGCCCCCGCTCGGCGCAGACAAGGAGCCCCGCCTCCCGATGAAAGGAAGCGGGGCGAAGCAGCATCCGCCACAAGGGGACGGATGCCATGGGAGGTCAGTTGGCCTTGGGCGCGGTTTCCCGCGCGCGCTGGCGGATATAGTGGCGCAGCCCTTCCAGATCGGCGTCGCTCAACTGCTCGAAGGCGCCCATTCCGCGCGCCATCAGCGCCCCGTCATGCACCACCGACTTGAACGTCTCGGCGTCCAGCGGCACCGCCGACTTGCGCAGGTCGGGCGCGGCGCCGCCCGCCATCATGCCCGCGCCATGACAGATGACGCAGCTGCTATTGTAGATGCCGCCGCCGACCTTGGCCTTGGCGGCGTCGACGATGAAGGCCGGATCATCCTGGATCGGCTCGTCCACCGGCTCGAACTTGGGCAGCGCCTTGGTGCCGCCGATCGCAAAGGTCAGCACCCGGCGCTGCTGCTGGCGATAATCCCAGTTGGGCACGTTGGGGAAGCTGCTGCGGAAGCCAGTGATCACCGACACATATTGCTTGCCGCCGACCGTATAGCTGATCGGCGCCGACAATATGCCGTTCTGCGCCGGGAAGGACCAGAGCTTGCGCCCGTCGGTCGCCGAATAGGCGTTGAAATTGCCGTCATTGGTGCCCTGGAACAGCAGGCCGCCACCCGTGGCCATGATGCCGCCGTTGAATACGCCGGGTTGCGGCACCGACCAGGCAACCTTGTTGTTGGCGACATCGAAGGCGACCAGTTTGCTCACCGCAGCGGGCGGCACCAGATTGGCCGGCGGCGCGCCCAGACCGGTATTGACCATCATCCCCGGCTTGTAGGTCCAGTCCTTCACATTGGCCGGATCGACGAACACGCGGCCGCCCTCCATCACCGGAATATAGCTGAGCTTCGTCTTGGGACTGAACGCCATCGCCTGGACGCCATGCGCGCCATTGGGGAAGGGGTACATCATGAACGGCTTGCCGTTCGGATATTGCGCCTCGGGATTGATCTCGGGTCGGCCGGTGACCGGATCGATCCGCTTGGCCCAATTCTGCTTGGCGAACTCGCCGGCCGAGATGAATTTCCCGGTCTCGCGGTCCAGCGCATAGAAGAAGCCGTTCTTGGGCGCATGCATCAGCACCGACCGCACCTTGCCGCCAATCTCGATATCGGCCAGCTCGATATCCATCGCATCGTTGAAATCGTGGCTGTTTTCCGGGTTCACCTGATAGTGCCAGGCATATTCGCCGGTCTTCACGTCGATTGCCACGATCGAGGCGAGATAGAGATTGTCGCCGCCGCCGGGCGAACGGATCTTCTGGTTCCACGGCCAGCCATTGCCGGTGCCCAGGTAGATGCGATCATATTTGGCGTCATAGGCCATGGCGTGCCACACCGTGCCGCCACCGCCGAATTTCCACCATTCGCCGGTCCAGGTCTTGGCCGCCGCCTCCATCGCCTTGTTCTCGAATCCCTTGGCCGGATCGCCGGGCACCACGAACCAGCGCCACGCCTTCTTGCCGGTCTTGGCATCATAGGCGGTCACATAGCCGCGGGTCGGGCTGTAATCCGCGCCGCCAAAGCCGACGACGATCTTGTCGCCGGCCACCCATGGCGGGCCGGTGATATAGCCGTTTTCCGCCTCGTCGAGCGTCTGGACCGACCAGCGCGGCTTACCGGTCTTGGCGTCGACCGCGATCAGCCGGCCTTCGCGCGTCGCGGTATAGATCAGCCCGTCCTTATAGGCGATGCCGCGCGTGCCCCAGCCGGCGCGCATCCGCCATTTCGCCTCCGGCTGGCTCGCCACGTCGGGGTCATATTGCCACAACAACTTGCCGGTCTTGGCGTCGAGCGCATGAACGACCGACAGGCCGACCGCGAAATAGAGGACGCCATCTATCGCCAGCGGCTGGGTATAGCTGTCATAGGTGTCGATATCATAGGACCAGGCGAGACCCAGCTTGCCGACATTGTCGGCGCTGATCTGGTCGAGCGCGCTGTAGTGCTGCTCCTTGTCGTCGCCGCCAAAGCTGGACCAGTTGGCGGTCGGACCGCCCGGCGCTGCGCTGTCCGCGCCGCAGGCGACCAGCCCGCTTGCCAGGGCCAGGATCGCCACGGCCGTCGACACTCTTCCCTTCATGCTCTCATCCTTCTCCGTGCGCCCCTGTTCGCGCCTCTTTATATTGCACCTTGGTGCAGATTCGTGACCCTGTCAACGCGCCTGCGCGCTTGACAGCGATAATCCTCTCCAACATTATTATGCACCATAGAGCAAAATTGATAAGGGGATGATGGAGATGGTGCAGCGTCCTGTCGCCTGCGCGGCCGCGGCCGTCGCTTTATGGGCAAGCCTTGGAAATGCCGCGCCTTCTTCGGCACCGCCCCGATTGTCCACCACGTCCGGGCCGATCCGCGGCGTGATGCGCGACGATGTCCGCTTCTTTGGCGGCATCCCCTATGCCGCGCCCCCAGTCGGCACCAATCGCTGGCGCGCACCGCAACCGATCCGCGCCTGGAAGACCGAGCGTGACGCTACAGGTTTTGCGGCTGATTGCCCCCAGCCACGGCGCAAAGAGGACGCAGCCTTCCCCCAGGATGAAAATTGCCTGACCCTCAACGTCGCTTCGCCCGACCTTGGCGCCCGCAAATTGCCGGTGCTGTTCGTCGTCCATGGCGGCGCCTATTTCGTCGGCTCGGGTCGGGAGCCGTTCCGCAACGGCATGCCGCCGCTGGTCAAGCAGGGTGTCGTCCTTGTCGCGCCCAATTACCGCATCGGGCGGCTCGGCTTCTTCGCCCATCCCGCCCTGACAAAAGAAGCACCCAAGGCAACCGCCAATTTCTGGCTGATGGACCAGGTCGCGGCGCTGCATTGGGTCAGGCAGAACATCGCCCGCTTCGGCGGAGATCCCGACAATGTGACCATCATCGGCTGTTCGGCGGGCGGCTCCAGCATCAATGCGCTGATGGCGACGCCGATGGCCAGGGGCCTGTTCGCGCGGGCCAGCGCCCATTCGGCCGGCGGCCTGTTCAACGCCAACCGCCCTCTGCCCCAGGCGCAGGAGCAAGGGCTGACCTTTGCCCAGCGCACCGGCGTGACCGACAATGGCGCGCCATCGCTCGCGGCCCTGCGCAGGCTCAGCGTCGCACAGGTGCTGGCCGGCGACAGCGGTGCGCCGGACTTTGGCGCAACCGTCGATGGCAGCTGGCTCCCCGCTCCCCTTTCCACCCTGTTCGCAAGGGGCCAGATCGCGCATGTCCCGTTGATCAGCGGATCGACCAGCAACGAAGCCAGCGTCTTTGGCCTGATGGGCTTTGGCCGGGCCGAAATGGCACGCCGCTTCGGCATCGATCTGTCAGCCGTGTCAGCCAGCTATGGCCTGTCCGACGAGGCGGAATTGCTGCGCCAGGTGCAAACCGATTTCCTGTTCACCTCGGCGGCGCTCGGCATGACCCAGTTGGCGGCCCGCGCCGGCCTGCCGACCCGCGCCTATCAGTTCGATTTCGTGCCGCCCGACCAGCGCAGTTCAAAACCCGGCGCAGACCATTGCGCCGACCGGCTGTTCTGGCTCGGCCAGTCCCCCTCGGCCGATACGGAAAGCCAGGCGCTTGCCAGGACCATGTCAGGCTGGATGCTGAACTATGTGCGCAGCGGCGATCCCAACGGCCCCGGCCTGCCGCCATGGCCAGCCACTCAGGACGGTCGCACCAACCCGCTGGTCATCGGCCAGCATATCGCCGCCACCCCGGACTTCCGCGCCCGCCAGCTCGCCCCGTGGTTCGATAAATGGCAGCGGGAAAGTGGCCAATCCTTCGGCTGGACGCCCACGCCATGAGCCTGCGGCTGGAGCATGACGGCGCAGTGGCGATCCTGACGCTCGATCGCCCCGATCGGCGCAATGCCTTCACCATGGCGATGCGCGGCGAGATCGCCACGCTGTTCGACGATCTGGCCCAGGATGACGGGGTTCGAGCGGTCGTCCTGACCGGCGCTGGCGGGCATTTCTGCTCGGGCGCCGATACCGGTGAAATGGGCGCCGCCGACAGTGCCGCCTTTCTCAAGCGGATGCGCGCGCTCCACCGCATGATCCGCGCCATCATGGCCACGCCCAAGCCGGTCATCGCAGCGGTCGACGGCGTCTGCGTCGGCGCCGGCTGGAGCCTGGCACTCGCCTGCGACCTGATCCTCGCCAGCCCGAACGCCAGCTTTGCCCAACTCTTCGGCCGGATCGGCTATGCGCCCGACGCCGGTGCCATCTGGCAATTGACCCGACTGGTCGGCCCGATGCGCGCCAAGGAAATCGTCTATAGCGGCCGGACGCTGACCGCCGATGAAGCCTTGCAGCTCGGCCTCATCCTCTCGATCGAGGCGGACCGCCCGGTCCGCGACGCGGCGATCGACCTGGCCACCCGCCTTGCGCAGGGACCGCCTGTCGCGCAGGCGATGAGCAAGCAATTGTTCGAGGCGACCACGCTATCCTTCGACCAGTTCCTCGACCGCGAGTTCATGGTCCAGCCCCTGCTCGCCACCACCGCCGATCATCGCGAGGGGCTGGCCGCCGCGCGGGACAAGCGCACCCCGAACTTCATCGGCCGATAATCCCTTCATCAGCCTTGCCATCATGATCCCCATGGGGAACGGTGCAGCACGCCCCTGTCAATTTTGCTGTCCATCAGGTTCTTCATGGTCTTCACCGATATCGCCACCCGCACCTACAACCATAATTGGCGGCTCGACCCGATCGTGCGCAGCCTGCTCGACACCGATTTCTACAAGCTGCTGATGCTGCAGATGATCCGGCAGCAGCATCCCGATGTCCAGACCACCTTCAAGCTGATCAACCGCACCCACCATGTGCGCCTGGCCGACATCATCGATGAAGGCGAACTGCGCGCCCAGCTCGACCATGCCCGGTCGCTGCGCTTCAGCAAGAAGGAACTGATCTGGCTGGCGGGCAACAGCTTCTATGGCCGGACCCAGATGTTCAGCCCGGATTTCATTGCCTGGCTCGCGGATTTTCGCCTGCCGGAATATGAGCTGCGTCAGGTCGACGGCCAATATGAGCTCCGCTTCCACGGGCTCTGGATCGACACGATGATGTGGGAGATCCCGGCACTCGCGATCATCAACGAATTGCGATCGCGCGCGGCGATGAAGGGGCGTGGCCGCTTCGCGCTCGACGTGCTTTACGCCCGTGCCAAGGCGAAATTGTGGGAGAAGGTCGAGCGTCTGAGCGCCCTGCCCGATCTCGTCATCTCCGACTTCGGCACGCGCCGTCGCCATGGCTTCCTATGGCAGCGCTGGTGCGTCGAGGCGCTGAAGGAAGGGCTCGGCGACCGCTTCATCGGCTCGTCCAACGTGCTGCTGGCGATGGATGCCGATCTGGAGGCGATCGGCACCAATGCGCATGAATTGCCTATGGTGCTGGCCGCGCTGGCACCGGATGACGCTGCGCTCGCCCGCGCGCCCTATGCGGTTCTGGAACAATGGCAGGCCCATTATGGCGGCAATCTGCGCATCGCCCTGCCCGATGCGTTCGGCACCGCCGCCTTCCTGAAGGATGCGCCGGACTGGGTGGCCGACTGGACCGGTTTCCGTCCCGACAGCGCCCCACCGATCGAGGCGGGCGAACAGATCATCCGCTGGTGGCAGGAAAAGGGGCGTGATCCGCGCAACAAGCTGCTGATCTTTTCCGATGGCATGGATGTCGACAGTATCGAGGCGACCTATCGCCATTTCCATGGCCGCGTGCGCATGAGCTTTGGCTGGGGCACCAATCTCACCAATGATTTTCGCGGCTGCGCCCCGTTCGAAACCGACGGGCTCGATCCGATCTCACTGGTGTGCAAGGTGGTGGACGCCAATGGTCGCCCGGCGGTCAAGCTGTCGGACAATCCCGCCAAGGCGACCGGCGATCCGGCCGAGATCGACCGCTATCTGCGCATTTTCGGCGACGACGGGCGAAAGGCGGTCGCGGTTCAGGTCTAGCCGCAACGGACATGCACCTTGGTCTCTTCATTGGTCCCGCGCAGCGTCGCCATCATCGCCGGCAGCTGATCCAGCGAGATCGCATTGCTGATGATCGCCTTGGGATCAACATGCCCCTTGTCCATCTGGTCGGCGATGTGCAGGAATTCCGCCATGCGGTAGCCGACGGCAAATTGCAGGCTGGCGCATTTATAGGATGCCAGCGCCGGAATGACCGCATCCGGCGCCGTGCAGAAGCCCAGCGACACGATCCGCCCGAATGGCGCGACATGGTTCACCGCCCGCCCCAGCATCCCGTCCACCCCGACAGCCTCGAACACGATCCGGGGCGCGCCGCCCAGCGCTTCGATCACCTGCCCCTTTTCCTCGTCGCCGAAAGAGAAGAAGGCATCGGCACCCATGGCGATCGCCAGATCACGCCGCCGGGCGGATCGCGACAGGACCACGATCCGCCCCGCCCCCAATCGCCGCGCCCAGTAGATGGCATAGAGCGCAACCGTGCCGCCGCCGAGCACCAGCACCGGGTCGCCGGGGCGGATATCGGCAAAGCGCGCGCCATACAGGCTGACGGCCAGCGGCTCGATCAGCGCGCCATCGGCCAGGGACAGGGTTTCGGGCAGGCGTACCGCCGCACCGGCCGGCACCACCGCAAATTCGGCAAAGCCCCGCATCGCGCCGCCCGGCTTTGCGCCGCACAATACCGGATTGCCATGTTCCTGGCAGGGAGTGCACTGGCCGCAGCCGATCGAGGGCATGACCGCGACCCGGTCGCCAGCACGAAAGCGATCGACACCCGCGCCAACGTCCACCACTTCGCCGGCATATTCATGGCCGATCTGTACGCCGCGGCCATAATCCCATATGCCGCCCCTCGTCATCGAAAGGTCGGTGCCACAGATGCCGCAGCGGTGGACGCGGATCAGCAATTCCCCCATGGCCGGTCGCGGATCGGGCAGGTCGGCGATGACGATCGGCTGTCCATCGCCCGGATAGATGGCCGCCTTCATCGCCCTGCCTCCGCCAGGTCGAAGCGCGCCACATAATCGCCGAACGCCGACCGCACCTCTTGCGCACTCATGCCATAGTCAGCGATCGAATAGCGATGAACGCCATGCTGCATCTCGGGCTTGTCCGCGATCCGCTGTGCCATGGCCATGCGCGTCGCATCGGGCATCTCCATGCCGATAAAGGCATAGATTCGCTCCAGCACGGCCATGGGCTGCGCATGGAAATCGCCATGGACGATATCGAGCAATTGGCCCGGATGGCGTTCCGCCACCTTTTCCGCCTTGCGCACGGCATGGGACCATTTGGCCGTTTCGCGTGCCAGCATCAGCGCGCCGCGCTCGGCCGCCCGCCCGTCCTCCATCGCGCCATGCCCCGCCATCAGCAGTGATACGAGCGAAGGCAAGGCCTTGGCCGGATCGCGATGGGTCTGGATCACCTTTGCATCGGGAAAGACGGCAAAGAGCAGGTCTAGATTTTCGATATGGCCAGGATTTTTGAGCAGCCAGCGCTTGTCCGGGTCGTTGGCGCCGATCAACTGCACACAGCGGCGATAATGGTCATAGCCCGCCGCCTCGCTCTGCGCGCACCACCACGCGTCATAGCTTGCCGCCGACCAGCCGCAGCTCCACAGGTTGGAAACAAAGGACTGGCGCAGCAGCATGCAGCATTCATGCACTTCCTCGGCCGCGACATGATGCGCGGCCCGCTTGGCTGGCGCATCGACATAGCGCCGCTTCAGCAAGGCGACCGAACGGCGGAAATCGGCATCGTCCTGCCAGCTTTCGACCGGTGGACGCGGACGCGGCGTATCGAGCAGCCAGCTTTGCAGCCCCTGGAAGCGTGGATCGACCGCCATCAGCCGATGCAGCGCCGTGGTCCCGGTGCGCGGCACGCCGGTGATGACGACAGGACTCAGGATCGGCCGGGCATCGAAGCCCGGATGCGCCTTCATCGCCGCGATCGCACTTGCCCGGCCGCGCAGAACGCCGACCACATGGCCCCAGGCAGTGCGCCGCCCCGCCGCGGTAAAGCGCGGATCATAATCCATCGACTGGAGCAGCACGCGAAGCCCCGGCAGATAATCGTCGGGGCCAAAATCATCATGGCCGGTTTCCGCCGTCACCAGATCGTGCAACTGGTCGAGCGCAGCGGCGAAGCGTAGCGGCGGTTCATATCCATTCGACATCACTGGCAATCCCCCCCTTTCACCAGCGCCGCCGACGCTGGCAGGCCCGCACCCCCAGCCCCAACTCCTCGGCGCGCTGCTGCGGCGTGACGATCGGCGTGTCGGCGGGCAAATGGGTGCGCAACGCGTTCAGCTTCACCCGCGTGATGGTCGGCACCGGCGCGCTGTCGCAATCATACCAGCGGCCATAGATGCCGCCTTCGCGATAGCCGGCAGGATCGAGCCAGTTGGGCACGCCGGGGTCTTCCAGCGCGATGACGGCCCGATATTTGCCGTCACGGCTCAGCTTCGCATAATGGCCGTTGCTGCTGGACAGGCGATAGACATATTCCAGCGCGTTGAAATAGGGGTCGTTGAGCTGGATATTCCAGTAGGGCGCATGGGCCGGGATGTCGGTCTCGATGATCAGCGCCTCATCGGCGTCGAACTGGAAGCAGGCCGGCCAGTAGACCTGTTTGGCAAGCGCGCCGGGCATCCGCACCGGCTCGAACCGGTTGAAGCCGACCCGCTCCTTCACGCCATTCTGCATCGGATAATAAAGCCGCGTCTTGCGGCCGGGGAACTTTGCCATTTCCCGGATGCGCGCGACAATCTCCTCCGGCGACAGGCGCGGCTTGGGCGGCACCGGATCCAGACATTCGATCGTCAGTTGCGGATCGACCTCGTTCAGCCAGTCATAGCTGCGATAGCGCACCATCAGCCCGCCCGCCTGAGGATCGATCGGCGCCCATTTGCCAACATAGCCCGCCGGGCGCCGGGCGCTCAGGATCAGTTCGAAATGCTCCCCCGGCTCCAGCCCCAGATCGTTGTCGTCCACCTCATGATGGCCATTGGGTCGGGGCATTTCATCGACCGTCCCGGACAAGGCCCTTTGGGTGGTGAAGCTCAATATCTTGCAACTGCCCCGATTGCCGGCGATGCGGTAGGTCAGATCCCCGCGGATCGGCGACTGGAGATAGATATCGTCCGGATTGGGCTGGAGCGTATAGACCGGGTTCCACAAGGGGGCCCAATCGGGATGCTCCGGCGTGGCATGGAAATAGGCGAAATAGGCATAGGACAGGCTGGTCATCGTCTGGCGGTAAACGTCGGCGCGATAGGCCGGATCGTCGGGGCGCCAGGTATCGCCAAGATTGGCGACCGCGCTCTCCAGATCAGTCAGATAGGCCAGGATGTCGGGTTCAATGATCATGATGGCATGCCTCTCCTCTGCCACTGGCGGGCAGTACATAGATAGTATTCACTATCATTCTGTTTTAGGAGAGGCCCCGGCCCGAGATCGCCGGCGCGATGGATCGCGGTTCAGCGCCGCATGAACCCCATCCAGCGCAGCAGGCAATAGCTGACGCCAGCAGCCCCGGCAGCCACCAGTGTCGCGGTCAGCGTGCCGTGCGACGCACCGGCAAAGGGCATGCCTCCGGTGTTCATGCCGAACAGTCCGGTGACCAGGGTCGCCGGCAGCATCAGCGCGGTGATGATCGACAGGATGTAGAGATTCTGGTTGGTCCGCTGCGCCGCCTGTATGTCCAGTTCGTCGCGCAGCAGCCGCAATTGCGCTTGCCCTTCCAATATGTCGGCGTCCAGCGCCTGCAGCCGCTGGGTCAGTTTCTCGACCGTGGGCAGCAGCGCGTCCGGCAGTTCCTCGTCCCGCTCCAGCCGCTGGAACACGCCCCGCGCGCCCGACAGCAGGCGATGCAGTTGCGCGAGCCGGCGACGAATGCCGACCAGGTCGCGCGGCTGGGGCGGATGATGCCCCTCCAGAAAGGCGTCCTCGGCGCGCTGGATGTCGGCCGACAGGGTGCGGCTGATATCGGCGATATTCTCGGCAATGGCGCCGACCAGCAGGTCCAGCGCCTGCGCCCCGCCGATGACGCCCCTCGTCCGCTTCAGCCGATGACGCGCAATGTCGGCGCAGCGCAGCGGATGCAGCCGGGTGGTCAGCATCAATGTCGGCGTCAACGCCATGCGCAGCGCACCCACCCGCGCGGTATCGGCCACATCGAAATCCCGCTCGAAATCATGCAGGACGCAGCCGACCGTGTCGCCATCGACCAGCGCCCGCTGATGCGTATCGGGCGACAGGATCAGTTCGCGCACCGCCTCGGGCAGCATCGCCGCCCCCTCGATCCATTGCCGCGTGCCATGATCGGCCAGGTTCAGGTGCAGCCAGCGAAAGCCGCCCGTCGTCCCGCCATCGCAATGATCCACCGGCCTGATCGCATCAGGCGCGAAGTCCAGCCCCCAGATCAGCCCCGGCCCCATGCCCGGAACCGGCAAGATGATGGGGATCAGCGGGTCGTTCCGGTCGCCGATATGCCGCTCCTGTCGATCAGAAGATCTGCGCGAAGACCATATATAGCAGCCCTGCGAGCAGGATCGAACAGGGCAATGTCAGCACCCAGGCCATCAGCAGGTTGCGTACCGTCGCCATCTGCAGACCCGATCCATTGGCCGCCATCGTGCCGGCCACGCCCGACGACAAGACATGGGTGGTCGAAACCGGCAGGCCCATATGGTCCGCGCCAAAGATCGTCGCCATCGCCACCAGCTCGGCCGAGGCACCCTGTGCATAGGTGAGGTGCGTCTTGCCGATCTTCTCGCCCACCGTGACCACGATCCGCCGCCAGCCGACCATGGTGCCCAGGCCCAGCGCAAAGGCGACGGCAATCTTCACCCAGGTCGGAATGAAGCGGGTGCCGGCATCAAGCGAGCCCTTGTAGGTCGTCAGCGCCTTCATTTTCGCTTCGGAAAGACCTGCCGCCTTTTCCTTGCCCAGCCGCTTGATCGCTTCGGACGCCAGATACATGTCGTTGCGGATGTTGGAGACAGCAGCGGCCGGCACCTGCGCCAGCGATCCATAATTCATCACCTGCCGATCGACATCGGCGATCAGCAGCGACAGCGCCGGCATGGTCGTGTCGGCAAAACGCTTATCGGCGATATAGCGCGTGACCTGCGCCCGCGCCTCGGCCGGCCGCATCATGGCGGGCGCGCGCTGGCCAAGCGCCGCCGTGGCGGCAATCGAATTGGCGTGGAATTCGGTGGTATAGCGCGCCGGCACCGCGCGGTTGAGCGCATAGGCAGTCGGCACCGTGCCGATCAGGATTAGCATGATGAGGCCCATGCCCTTCTGCCCGTCATTGGAGCCATGGGCGAAGCTGACGCCGGTGCAGGTGAAGATCAGCAGCGCACGGATCCACAATGGCGGCGGCATGCCGTTCTGCGGCTCGCGATAGAGCGCCTTGTTGCGGACCAGGACTTTCATTGCCACGAACAGCAGCGCCGCCAGGCCAAAGCCGATCAGCGGCGAAAAGAGCAGTGCCTGGCCGATCTCGGTCGCCTTGCTCCAGTCGACGCCGGACGTGCCGCTCTTGCCGTGCAGCAGCGCATTGGCAACGCCGACGCCGATGATCGATCCGATCAGCGTGTGCGAGCTGGACGACGGGATGCCCAGCCACCAGGTGGCGAGGTTCCATAGGATCGCCGCGATCAGCAACGCGAACACCATGGCGAAACCGGCGCTGGACCCGACCTGCAGGATCAGTTCGACCGGCAGCAGCGACACGATGCCGAACGCGACTGCGCCGGTCGACAGCAGCACGCCCAGGAAATTGAAGAAGCCCGACCAGACCACCGCGATATTGGCCGGCATCGCATTGGTGTAGATCACCGTCGCCACCGCATTGGCGGTGTCGTGGAAGCCATTCACGAATTCGAAGCCGAGCGCGATCAGCAGCGCCAGGAACAGCAGCAGGAAGGGCAGATAGGCGGTCGGCGCCACGCCCACCGCCGTCGCATCGCTATAGACGCTGTAGACGACATAGATCAGCGCGGCGATGATGGCAGCGCCAAAGCCGATCGAGCCGGCCATGCCCAGCCCCTTGTCCATCTCGGGCCGGCGTGCCCCGCCAATTGCCACGCTTGCATTCATCGAATCGTCCCCGAACGGCAAATAATGTTAACCCTCTAGGTCCGCTGCATGACAGCCGCGTTGCGGTGCTGAAATTGAAGGAAAATTCGCGCCCGGCGCTTGCCCATCGGCAATCCGTCCGCCTAGGGTCGCCCGACACATAAGTTGGAGCGAAGATTTGGACGTCATTTCGGTCGTATTATTCCTGTTGCTGGCTGTCGTCGTCAGTGGCGCCCTGTCGCGCATGATGCCGATTTCCATCCCGACACCTCTGGTCCAGATCGCCCTTGGCGCGATCATCGGCCTGTCGACATCGCACAGGGTCGCGCTCGATCCCGAAATATTCCTGCTCTTGTTCCTGCCGCCTCTGCTGTTCCTCGACGGCTGGCGCATTCCCAAGGATGAACTGCTCAAGGACGCCTCGACCGTGGTCGAACTGGCGCTGGGGCTGGTGCTGACCACCGTCATCGGCATGGGCTTCTTCATCAACTGGATGATCCCGGCGATGCCGCTCGCCGTCGCCTTCGCGCTGGCCGCCGTGGTCTCGCCGACCGATCCGATCGCCGTGTCCGCCATCGCCGCGCGCGTGCCCATTCCCAAGCGCATGATGCACATCCTCGAAGGGGAATCGCTGCTCAACGACGCATCCGGCCTGGTCTGCCTGCGCTTCGCCATTGCGGCGGCGCTGACCGGCAGCTTTTCCGCCGGCGATGCCGCGCTCAACTTCCTCTGGCTCGCCTTTGCCGGCATCGCGATCGGCGTGGGCGTCACGCTGGTCGTGTCGCGCGCCAAGGCCTGGGTCACGCGCCGTTGGGGCGAGGAAACCGGGTCGCAGATCCTGGTCAGCCTGCTGATCCCCTTCGGCTCCTATATCCTGGCCGAACATGTCCATGCCTCCGGCATCCTGGCCGCCGTCGCCGCCGGCGTGACCATGACCTTCGCCGAAATCTCGCGCGAGGCGATGGCCGAAACCCGGATGCGCCGCAATTCGGTGTGGGACACGATCCAGTTCACGCTCAACGGCATCATCTTCGTGCTGCTGGGCGAACAATTGCCCGGCATCCTTGCCGAAGCGAAGCGCACGGTCGCGCTGACCGGCCATAGCGAACCCGGCTGGCTAGCACTCTACACGGTTGCGATCGTCGTCGGCCTGGCTGCGCTGCGTTTCCTGTGGGTGTGGCTGTCGCTGCGCTTCACCATCCTGCGCAACCAGTATCGCGGCGTCGATGGTCCGCGCCGGCCCAATTGGCGGCTGGTGGCGGCGACCTCCTTCGCCGGGGTGCGCGGCGCCATCACCCTTGCCGGTGTGCTCACCCTGCCGCTCGCGCTCAACGACGGCACCCCCTTTCCGGCGCGCGATCTTGCCATCTTCCTGGCCGCGGGGGTCATCATCCTGTCGCTGATCCTGGCCAGCGTCGCGCTGCCGCTACTGCTCAAGAATCTCGACATGCCGGCCGAAGCCAACAAGGCCGCGGAAGAGGACGCCGCCCGCATCGTCACCGCCGAGGCAGCGATCCAGGCGATCGAGCGGCATCAGCATGACCTGGCCGAAACCCATGGCCATGCCGAACGCTATGCCGAGGCTGGCGCGCGCGTGATGGATCTGTATCGCGAGCGGATCGAGGCCCTGGGCGCAGCCGAAGCCGACAGCCTGCGCGCGCAGGGCGCCCTGTTCCGCGATTTCCGCATGGTCGGCGTCGCGGCAGAACGCGCCGCCCTCCTCACCCTGCTGCGCAGCCGCAAGATCGGCAGCGAGGTCGGGCGCAAGCTCACCCGTGAGCTTGACCTGTCCGAAGCGCGCCTACGCGCATGAGCGGGGACAGAATGGACAAGCCGGCCCGGCGGCCGCGCCGATCCTCGGCGGAGGTCGCCAGCCGGCTGATCCAGGCGGCGCAGGAGGAATTTCGCCGCCATGGCTATGCCGGCGCGACCACCGCCGCGATCGCCCGCGCCGCCGACACGACCGAGGCGCAACTGTTTCGCAGCTTCGCGTCCAAGGCCGCACTGTTCCAGGAAGCCGTGTTCCGCCCGCTCAGCCAGCATCTCGAACGCTTCAATGCGGATCATCCGGTGCCGCAGGACGATGCCAGCCGCGCGGATACCGCACGCCTCTACATCGCCGAACTGCAACGCTTCGTCACCGAGCATGAGGCACTGCTGCGGGCGATGATGCTGGCTGGCGGCCCGGCGGGAGAGACCGGCAATCCGATCGAGAGCCTGGCCGCCTATTTCGAGCAGGGCGCCGCCGTCCAGTCGGCCCGGATCGAGGGTACGCCACGCGTCGATCCGCGCCTGATGGTCCGCGCCGCCTTTGCCGCGGTGCTCGCCAATCGGCTGTTTCGCGACTGGCTCTATCCGGCGGGGCTGGCGGACGATTCCAGCATCGACGCCGCGATCGCCGATTTCGTGCTGGACGGGATCAACGCCAATCGGGGCTGAGCGTCCGCCCGCATTTCCAGCCTATGTGTCAGCGCCGACAAATTCCCCGGCCCATCCCATGATAGCAGACCCTTCTGTCTGCAACGAGAAGGACCGGCGTGCTGGAATATCTGGGAAAGGGCGAGCATCTTCTCTCGCTATGGCTTGGCCTGTTCGTCGCGACCGGGATCGGGGCAGGCATCGTCAGCGGCTATTTCAAGGCACGCAAGATCCAGCCGCGCGGCTTCAAATGGAAGATTTTCCGGAACGAGGCCGGCTTTGCCGTCATCAACCTCGCCATCACCGGCCTGCTCCTCGGCACGATCAAGACCAAGCTGGTCGAAATCGGCGCGATCAGCTTCAACCCGGCGCCCGCCGCCTGGTGGACGATCGCGCTCGAATATGCGCTCTATTTCTTCCTGTTCGACACCTATTTCTACTGGCTGCACCGCTGGATGCACAAGGAACCGGTCTATAGCTGGGTCCACAAGCTGCACCATAAGTCGACATCCCCCAACCTGCTCACCACCCTGTCGGTCAGCCCGCTGGAATCGCTGATCAATGGCGGCTTCGTGCCGCTGTTCCTGACCGTCTTCACCGTCCATGACGCGACCGTCGCGCTGATCGTGCCGACCAACATCATCATGGGCCTCTATGTCCATTCCGGCTATGAGATGCTGCCGCGCTGGTGGAACCGCAGCTGGGCGACCAAATGGTTCATCTCCGCCACCTTCCACGATCAGCATCATCGCTATTTCACCGGCAATTTCGGTGGCTACACGACGATCTGGGACCGACTGTGCGGCACCATGCGCCCGAAGTTCGAGGCGGATTTCGACAAGATCAAGCAGCGCCGGAAGACGGATGACGTCCCGGTTACCACCGCCAGCGAAAGTGCCTGATCCATGCGCGACATCGCCCTTCTGCTCGCCCTGCTGCCCGTCGGCGCGGCCCCGCTCCGTGCCCAGACGCCTCCGCCGGTTGGCGCGACCCTGATGGCACCCGGCCTGCCCGTGGCCGATCTCGACAAGGCGCTGCGCTTCTATCAGGTCGCACTCGGCCTCGTCCCCGCCACCACGCTGCAACATGGGCCCGTGACCGAAGTCATGCTCTGCGCCGACGGCAAGGGCGGCCGGCTGACCCTGATCCTGCTGCACGACAAGGCGCAGAAGGCGCCGCCGGCCGACAACGGCATCGCCAAGATCGTGCTGCGCGTGCCCGACCTGTCGGGTGTCGCATCCCGCATGCAGGCGGCGGGCTATCCGGTCGGTGCGATCCGCGCATCGGGCAAGGGGCCGGCCATTTTGCTGATCCACGATCCCGACGGCCATGAACTGGAACTGGTCGGCAATCCGCCCAACCCGGCCTAGGGTCCGTACTCAATAAGGTTGCGCGCGCGCGATGGCGCTGATTCAAGGGTTAGTGCGAGAGCAGGAGACCTTGATGGCACGGCAGTTGACGTGGTTGAGCGATGCGGAGTGGGCAAAGATCGAGCCTTTGTTGCCGCAGGGTCGTAAAGGAGCGCGGCGGGTCGATGATCGAAGGGTGATTTCGGGCATCGTCCACATGCTCAAGATCGGCGCGCGGTGGCGCGACTGCCCGCCGGAATATGGCCCCTACACGACGATCTACAACCGCTTCCATCGCTGGAGCCAGCAAGGTGTATGGTTCGAGGTCTTCGAGGCGCTGACTGGATACAGTGGGGTTTGGGGCTCGTCCGCGATCGACTCGACCAGCATCAAGGTCCATCGCTCGGCCGCCGGCGCAAAAGGGGGGCCTTCGCGCAAGGCATCGGAACCTCGCGCGGCGGACGCACCAGCAAGATCCACGGACTGACCGACGCTGCCGGAAGGCCGCGC
>NZ_NOIW01000070.1:0-29868 GCF_002708645.1 Sphingobium sp. IP1 | reverse complement strand
ACCGCTCGCGTAGCGAGTGGTGGAGGGGCACAGGCCGGATAGCGCAGCGCCAAGAGGCACCTGCCCCTCCGTCAGCGCTTCGCGCTGCCACCTCCCCGTTCCGGGGAGGAACGTCCACTTCTGGTCGTTAGCCGCCCTACCCACATCCGTCATGCCGGGCTTGACCCGGCATCCCGCTTTTCGATGCAACGGATAAAGAAGCGGGACCCCGGCTCAAGGCCGGGGTGACGATGGCGGCTTCTGGTCGATCCTCGTGATTGCTTGGCCGCACTCGGAATGACGGGGTGGGTCTGCGTCTTTCAGGCGCCTGCCGGGGTCCGGGTAATGTGCATATGCTGGCGCTGGCGGGCGTGGGCGGATTCCTGGTCGCCCAATATCTCTTCGGTCAGCGAGACATGGGCAAGGGTCAGCATCATGTCCATCAGCCGCTGCTCGGCCAGCGGCAGGGCAACGATCGGGTAGCGGTCGAGATGAGCGAGGGCGGCGTCGAGCAGGGGGGCGGCCGCCGCGAAGAAGGCGGCGCGGTCGGCGGGGTCGGCATCGCCGCGCCGGGCGGCACGGGCAATCGAACCGTCGATCGCCCAGTGATCGGCAAAGGGGGCGAGCGCCTCGAAACCAGTGGGAAGGAGCGTGGTCATGCCATTGCCTCCGCCCGCGAGACGGGCCGGGGCGCAGTGCTGGCCAGGT
The DNA here is from genome assembly GCF_002708645.1 of Sphingobium sp. IP1. Taxonomy (NCBI): domain Bacteria; kingdom Pseudomonadati; phylum Pseudomonadota; class Alphaproteobacteria; order Sphingomonadales; family Sphingobiaceae; genus Sphingobium; species Sphingobium sp. IP1. Next base: position 29,181 of record NZ_NOIW01000070.1, on the reverse strand, counting down.
CGGCACGATAAGCCTGCACCCTTTCGTTGACGGCGTTGAAGAGGTGGCGGCAGAGCGCCTCCTGCGCCTGGAAATGGATATGTTTGAGCGCGCCGCTGTTGAGGCCGCGCTGCCCTGCCTCGATCACGTCGCGATCCTCGGCATGGATGTCGCGGGCGCTGGCCATCGCATATTCGCGGGCATAGCGGCGGCTGGCGCAGTCATCCTCGCCCTTCCAGTAGAGGCGGATCACGCCGCGCGAGCGGCTGGCATCGATCGGCCAGACGGTGTGGGAGAAGGGCTGGGCCGGCGATCCGAGGATGAAGAAATTGGGGAAGAGGGCGAGATAGTCGCGGCTGTGCGGGCCGGTGGTGCCGTCGGCCATGGCGAAGCGGGCGGCGCGGCCGAAGGATTGCGCTTGCACCGGCTTGGGCGCGGGATCGGGATTGGTCCAGATCGTCTGGGTGCGGTGGGGGCCGTGGAAGCCCATCTTCACCGGATAGCCGAAGGGATTGTCTTCGCCCACTGCGGGTGCCCCGGAGCGGGGATGGATGAAGCGGAGATGGTAATTTTCCTGGAAATTGTCGTAGGTGAGCTTCCAGTTGGCGTCGATCTCATAGGCATATTCGGAGAAGGTGGTGGCCTGCGCCGCCGGGAAGCCGTCGAGCATGGTCGCATAGGGGCCAAGATCGTCGCGCAGGCTTTTGTTCGGCGTGCCGAGATGGACGAAGATCAGCCCGCCGCAGATGTCGAGCGCGACGCGGGGCAGGGCGCAGTCGGCCTTGTCGACGAAGAAACGATCGAAATCGGGGGCGGCGAGCAGCGCGCCATCGGTGCCGAAGGACCAGCGATGATAGGGGCAGGAGAAGGTGCTGCGCCTGCCGCTTTCCTCCTCGACCAGCTGGGTGCCGCGATGGGTGCAGACATTGTGGAAGGCGCGAATCTCGCCATCGCGGCCGCGCACGATCAGCAGCGACACATTGAGTGCTTCGATCTCGCGGCGGATGAAGCTGCCGCTGTCGGGTAGTTCGCAGACATGGCCGATCTGCAACCAGGCGCGGCGGAACACCGCTTCCCGTTCCAGTTCGAACCAGGCCGGATCATGATAGGGGGCGGCGGGGATCGGCGCGGTGCCGAGCCAGGCCAGACTGTCGTCGCTCATGCCCTGAAAGCCGGGCCGTTCGCCGTGCATCATCGCTCTCCGCTGTCTGTCTTTTCGCCAGCATGAGCGGGTCAATCTGAATTTGCAACACTATTGTTGTAAATTCCGTCAGTCGTCGGCGATGCCATCCCGGCGCAGCACCCGCTGCTGTTCCTGGCGGAAGCGGGCGATGGTGGCTTCGGTGTCGAGGTCGGGGGCGACGCGATGGCGGAAGACGCGCGGGCCGATCAGCGCGCTGGTGAGCAGCATCACGCAATAGACTTCGGCGTCGATCGGCTCGTCGGGGAAGGCGGCGGCAAGGCTGGTGCCGATGCCCGATACCAGGGCGTCCCAATGCGGATAGCTGGCGCGGATGTCGCCCGGCGCGATGAAATCCTCGATCCACAGCGACATGATGGCGGGATTGTCGAGCACGAAGCGGGTGACATAGTCGATCCGCGCCTGACGCGGCAGTTCCGGGCGGAAGGCGGCGACGATCTGCTGCGAGGACCAGAGTTTCACCGCCGCGACCAGGGCATCACGATCGGTGAAATGATAATAGATGGTGGTGCGGTTGACCCCCGCGGCGCGGGCGAGGGCGGACAGGGACAGCGCGTCGATGCCGCGATCGGCGATCAGCCCGACCGCCAGCTCGATCAGCATCTGGTGGGTGTCCTCGAAGGATTTGTAGCGGCGCTGCTGTGCGGTTTCGTCGGTCACGCCCCCTCGCCTAGACCCCGCCGGGCGGGGCGGCAAGCGGCGCGTGGGCCAGCGCCCGTGTCGCTTGAAATTTTCCCCCGTTCCGCCTATGTTTTCGCCATGGCCATTCTTCCGATCCTTGAGGCGCCCGATCCGCGCCTGCGTACCATTTCGACCCCCGTAGAGGCGATCGACGACGATCTGCAGCGTCTGATCGACGACATGTTCGAAACCATGTATGACGCGCCGGGCATCGGCCTAGCCGCGATCCAGGTGGGCGTGCCCAAGCGCATCCTGGTGATGGATCTGCAGGAACCGGAATCGGATGAGGAAGGCGCGCCGCCGGTCAAGAAGCCGATGGTGTTCATCAATCCGGAAATCCTGAAGGAATCGGACGAGCAGTCGGTCTATAATGAAGGCTGTCTGTCGGTGCCCGACCAGTTTGCCGAGGTGGAGCGCCCGGCGGTGATCCGCGCGAGCTGGATGGACCGCGATGGTCGCATCCACGAGGAACAGCTGGAAGGGCTGCTCGCCACCTGTCTGCAGCATGAGATGGACCATCTCGAAGGCGTGCTGTTCATCGACCATCTGTCGCGCCTGAAGCGCGACATGCTGCTCAAGAAGCTGAACAAGGCCCGTCGCGCGGCCTGATCGCGGCTTGTTGCCGAAATAGAAAAACCTCCCCGGCGACCTGCGCCGGGGAGGTTTTTTCTTGTCCGCATGTGGGGGGGCGAGGATCAGTTCAGGCCGTCGGTGTCCAGCGCATAGCCGGCCGAGCGGACGGTGCGGATGATGTCGTGGCGGCCATCGACATTGATCGCCTTGCGCAGGCGGCGGATATGGACGTCGACGGTGCGCAGTTCGATGTCGCTGTCCTGGCCCCAGACGCTGTCGAGCAGACGTTCGCGCGAGAAGACCCAGCCGGGATGCTCCAGGAAATGCTTCAGGAGGCGGAACTCGGTGGGGCCGAGCGGGATGACCTGACCGCCGCGGCGGACCTTGTGGCCGACCGTGTCCATCTCGACATCGGCGAAGGTCAGCGTCTCGCCGGCCAGCGCCGGACGCACGCGGCGCAGCACCGCGCCGACGCGGGCGACCAGCTCGCGGGGCGAGAAGGGCTTGGTGACATAATCGTCGGCGCCGGTTTCCAGCCCGCGGACGCGATCCTCTTCCTCGCCGCGCGCGGTCAGCATGATGATCGGCACATTGGCAGTGCCGTTCATGCGGCGCAGGCGACGGCAGACCTCGATCCCCGACAGGCTTTCGACCATCCAGTCGAGCAGCACGATGTCGGGCGTGTTTTCCTGCGCCATCAGCAGCGCTTCCTCGCCATCGACGGTATGGGCGACTTCGAAATCCTCACGCTTGAAATGCCAGATGAGCAGTTCGGCGAGCGCCGCGTCATCCTCCACCAACAGCATCTTCGCCCGCGCCATGCCTCAATTCTCCTGCTGCTGGGTGCCGCCGCGTTCGCGTTCGGGCAGGGTCTGGCCCGTTGCGGCATAATAGACCATCTCCGCGACATTGGTCGCATGGTCGCCGATGCGTTCGATATTCTTGGCGATGAACAGCAGGTGCGCGCACTCGCTGATCGTCTTGGGATTTTCGACCATATAGGTCACCAGCGTGCGGAATACGCTGTCGTAGAAATCGTCGACCACCTGGTCGCGCTCCACCACCGCCAGCGCCAGTTCGGCGTCGCGCGCGGCGAAGGCGTTGAGCACGTCATGCACCATCTCGGCCGCGACCTGGCCCATCGAGGGCAGCAGCGACACCGGTTCCAGCTTGTGCTGGTTGGCAGCGATCAGCGGCACGCGCTTGGCGATATTCTTGGCATAGTCGCCGATCCGCTCGACCACGCTGACGATCTTCAAGGCGGCGATCACGTCGCGCAGATCGTTGGCCATCGGCGCGCGCAGGGCGATGATCTGCACCACCAGCTTTTCGACTTCCGCTTCCAGCGCGTCGATGCGCTTGTCGTCGGCGACGACTTCGGCGGCGAGACGCTGGTCCTGGCGCTGGAGCGCCAGCATCGCATTCTCGATCGCCGCTTCGGCGCGACCGCCCATTTCGGCGATCAGGCCGCGCAGCCGGTCGATTTCCTCGTCAAATGCCTTGATCGTATGTTCAGCCATGTCTTGTCTCTCTCCGCGCGGGATCAGCCGTAGCGCCCGGTGATATAGTCCTTGGTCCGCTCCTGGCGCGGGTTGGTGAAGATGTCGCTCGTCACGCCATATTCGACCAGTTCGCCCAGGTGGAAGAAGGCGGTGCGCTGCGACACGCGCGCGGCCTGCTGCATGTTATGGGTGACGATGACGATGCCATAGCGACCGCGCAGTTCGTGGATCAGTTCCTCGATCTTGGCGGTGGCGATCGGGTCGAGCGCCGAGCAGGGCTCGTCCATCAGGATGACTTCGGGTTCGACCGCGATGGCGCGGCCGATGCACAGACGCTGCTGCTGACCACCCGACAGGGCGGTGCCGCTGTCGTTGAGGCGATCCTTGACCTCGTCCCACAGGCCGGCGCGACGCAGCGACTTTTCGACGATCACGTCCATGTCCGCCTTGCCCGCGGCGAGGCCGTGGATGCGGGGGCCATAGGCGATATTTTCATAGATCGACTTGGGGAAGGGATTGGGCTTCTGGAACACCATGCCGACCCGCGCGCGCAGCTGCACCACGTCCATCGAGGGGGCGTAGATATCCTCGCCGTCGAGCGTGATCGTGCCTTCGACCCGCGCCGAGGCGACGGTGTCATTCATGCGGTTGAGGGTCCGCAGGAAGGTCGACTTGCCGCAGCCCGACGGGCCGATGAAGGCAGTGACATGGTCCATGTCGACATCGATCGACACGCCCTTGATCGCCTGTTTCTCGCCATAGAAGACCTTGACGTCACGCGCCGTCATCTTCGGATTGGTCACGGCCAGGCTTTGCTGTTCTTCGGTCATGGGTGTGATTACCACCGTTTTTCAAACTTGTTGCGCAGGTAGATGGCGAGGCCGTTCATCGCGAGCAGGAAGGCCAGCAGGACGATGATCGCGGCCGAGGTCTTTTCGACGAAGCCCTTGGAGACTTCGTCCGACCAGAGGAAGATCTGCACCGGCAGCACAGTGGCCGGATCGACGATGCCACCGGGCGGCGTGGCGATGAAGGCGCGCATGCCGATCATCAGCAGCGGCGCGGTTTCGCCGAGCGCGCGGGCCATGCCGATGATCGTGCCGGTCAGGATGCCGGGCAGGGCCAGCGGCAGAACATGCTGGAACACGACCTGGACCGGCGAGGCGCCGATGCCGAGCGCGGCGTCGCGGATGCTGGGCGGCACCGACTTGATCGCGTTGCGGCCGGCGATGACGATGACCGGCATGGTCATCAGCGCCAGGGTCATGCCGCCGACCAGCGCGGCCGAGCGGGGCAGGTGCAGCAGGTTGAGGAAGATCGACAGGCCGAGCAGGCCGAAGATGATCGAGGGCACGGCCGCCAGATTGTTGATCGACACCTCGATGATGTCGGTCCACCAGCTCTTGCGGGCATATTCCTCCAGATAGAGCGCCGTGGCGACGCCGATCGGGAAGCTGAGCACCAGCGTCACCAACATGGTCAGCAGCGACCCCTTGAACGCGCCCCAGATGCCGACCTGGGTCGGATCAGTGCCGTCGCTGGCGGTCAGGAAGCCCCAGTTGATGCCGGTGGCGAGCAGGCCGGCCTGACGCAGGCGTGCGACCTGTGCCTCGGCCTCGGGCGATCCCTTGCTCTTGGCGGCGAGGTCGATCGCGGTCGCGGCGGGCACGTCGATCGTCTCGGTGCGGGCGAGGATCTTGGGATCGGCCTTGATCGCGTCGCGGATGGCAATCCAGGCGCTGGGCGAGATCATCGCGTCGGCATCCTTGCCCAATGCCTTTTGCGCGACGGTGCTGGTCACCATCGGCAGATTGGCGTTGGCCAGCGCTTCATCGGTGATGTTGGCCGGATCGAGCAGGAGCGGCGAGGCCGGGAAATCGACCTTGAGGGCGATTTCCGTGCGGGTGAAGCCGCGCATGCCATTGCCGACCATGGTGAAGAGCAGGAAGGCGAGGAAGGCGGCGCTGAGCAGCACGGCGGCCATGCCGGCGGCCTTGAAGCGGCGCTCGGCGGCATAGCGCCGTGCGATCCGCTTGCGCATGGCGTCCGACTTCCAGTCGGTGGGGAGGCGTTCGGCGCTCATTATTCGTAAGCCTCGCGATATTTCTTCACGACCCGCAGGGCCACGATGTTGAGCAGCAGGGTGACGATGAACAGCACCAGGCCGAGCGCGAAGGCGGCAAGCGTCTTGGCGCTGTCAAATTCCTGGTCGCCGGTCAGCAACTGGACGATCTGGGTCGTCACCGTGGTCACGCTGGCAAAGGGGTTGAGGGTGAGGTTGGCAGCCAGACCGGCGGCCATCACCACGATCATCGTCTCGCCAATCGCGCGGCTGACGGCGAGCAGCACGCCGCCGACGACGCCGGGCAGGGCGGCGGGGATCAGCACGCGGCTGATCGTCTCGCTGGTGGTGGCGCCCATCGCCAGGCTGCCGTCGCGCATCGACTGCGGCACGGCGGCGATGCTGTCATCGGCCATGGAGGAGACGAACGGGATGATCATCACGCCCATGACGAGGCCGGCGGCCAGTGCGCTTTCGGAAGAGGCGCCATGGATGCCGATCATCACCGCAAAGTCGCGCAGGGCCGGCGCAATGGTGAGCGCGGCGAAATAGCCATAGACGACCGTGGGCACGCCCGCGAGCATTTCCAGCGTCGGCTTCATCCACTTGCGCACCGTGGGGCTGGCATATTGGGTGAGGTAGATGGCGCTCATCAGGCCGAGCGGGATGGCGACGATCATGGCGATGATCGCGCCGATGAAGATCGTGCCCCAGAAGAGCGGCACCGCGCCGAACGCATCCTCATTGCCATAGCCCATGGCGGCCGACTGCGGGCTCCATTTGGTGCCGAACAGGAAGTCGATCGGGTTCACCATGGAGAAGAAGCGGAAGCTTTCCCACAGGAGCGAGGCGACGATGCCGAGCGTGGTGATGATCGCGATCAGCGAGGCGATCAGCAGCGTCGCCATGACCAGTCGCTCGACCCGTGTGCGAGCACGGAAGTCCGGACGGACGCGGGTGAAGGCATAGGCGCCGCCGGCAAAGGCGAGCACCAGCGCCAGCACCGCGCCGGCAATGCCATAATGGCTGAGCGCGGTGCGATAGGGTTCGACCAGCGCGTTGGCGGCCGGGTTGAAGGCGCCGGCCTGCGCGCCGGTGGCGATCGCCCGTGCCTCGCCCAGGATGGCGGAGCGGGAGAAGCCGTCCATCGGCAGGCTCTGCGCCGCCGGGTCGGCCAGGACCGACTGGGTGACGAGGCCGGGCGAGACATTGGCCCAGACCGCCAGGAAGATGCCGGCCGGGATCAGCGTCCACAGCGCGACATACCAGCCATGATAGCCGGGCAGGCTGTGTACCGCGTCGCGGCGGCCGCTGGCGCGCGCCACGCCGGCAAGGCGCAGCGCACGGGCGCGGGCGCTGACCCAGGCGATCGCGCCCAGGCCCGCCAGCAGCAGGAGGATTGCAGGACCGGTCATGATGCCCTTACTTCAGCTGCGAACCGTCGAGGACGCTGAGCGACTTGACGATTTCGGCGCTCTTCTTGCGCACGTCTTCCGGCGCCGCGACCATGCCGCGCTTGGTCAGCGCGCCGTCGGGGTTCCAGTTGGCGGCGAAGGTGTCGAGGAAGCCCTGCAGGCCACGGATCGCCTGCATATGCGCCTTCTTCACATAGATGTAGAGCGGGCGGGCACCGGGATATTGGCCGGTCGAAACGGTCTCGTAGCTGGCTTCGATGCCGTTGATCGGCACATCCTTCAGCGTGTCCTTATTCTCTTCCAGGAAGCTGTAGCCAAAGACGCCGACGGCGTTCGGGTTGGCGCCCAGCTTCTGGACGATCAGATTGTCATTCTCGCCCGAGTCCACATATTTGCCGTCCTCGCGGATGCGGGTGCAGGTAGCCTTGAACTCGTCCTCGCTCTTCTTCTTGAGTTCTTCCATCGCCGGGTCGGTCTCGCAACCCTTGGTCAGGATCAGTTCGGCGAGCGAGTCGCGCGTGCCGCTGGTCGAGGGCGGGCCGAACACCGAGATGGCGATCGCGGGCAGGCTGGGGTCGACATCCTTCCAGGTCTGGGCCTTGTTCGGACCCTTGCCATAGGGATTGGCGGCCAGCGCCTCATAGACGATCTTGGGGGTGAGCTTGAGGCCGGGGCCCTGCTTCGATTCGGCGAAGGCGAGGCCGTCGACGCCGACCTGGATCTCGATGATGTCCTTCACGCCATTGCTCTGGCACTGTTCGAACTCGGCCTTCTTCATGCGGCGCGAGGCATCGGCAATGTCGGGATGCTGGGCGCCCACGCCAGCGCAGAACAGCTTCATGCCGCCGCCGGTGCCGGTCGATTCGATGATCGGCGACTTCATGCCGGGATTGCCCTGCACGAACAGTTCGGCGACCGCAGTGGCGAAGGGATAGACGGTGGAGGAACCGACCGCGCGGATCTGGTCACGGGTCGCGCCAGCGCCGCCGCCCGACTGGTCGCCGCAGCCGGCAAGCGAAAGAGCGGCCACAGCGGTCGCGGCGAAAAGGGCGAATTGCTTCACGGAAACCTCCAACTAACAGGCCGCGATTCGCAATGTCGCGCCCCTCAGGGAGGCGCCTAGCCGCGGACCATCGCGCCTTTGTGACAGTCAGATTGCATTTTCATGACATAGGGGCCGGATCGCGTCTTCGGAGTGAAATTTTCTTACGCCTTGGCCTTGATCGCGGCGTCGTCGGTCGGGGCGCCGGGCAGCAAGATGCTGACATTGGTGCCTTTTCCAAGGACGCTGGAAATATCCAGCCGGCCACGATGCCGTTCGACAATATGTTTGACGATGGCCAGGCCCAGGCCAGTGCCGCCCATCGCCCGGCTGCGCCCCGAATCGACGCGATAGAATCGCTCGGTCAGGCGAGGGAGGTGATCGGGGCCGATGCCTTCGCCTTCGTCCGCCACCGACAGGCGCACCATGCCGCTGGGCCCTTCCCCCAGGGTGACATGGATCGGCGTGCCGGGGCGGCCATATTTGACCGAATTGCCGACGAGGTTGTGGATGAGCTGCGACAATTGGGCGCGGTCGCCCTGGATCGCGGGCAGGCCGGGGGTGATCTCCATCTCCACCTCGCGGCCGCGATCGCCATTGCTGGTGCGGAACACGCCGACCACTTCGGCGGTCAGTTCCGACAGGTCGACGGCGGCTTCGGGCAGGCGATATTTCTCCGCCTCGATCCGGCTCAGCGAGATGAGATCGTCGATCAGCCGCTGCATCCGGCGCGCTTCGCCGTCCATGATCTTGAGGAAGCGCTTGCGGGTTTCGACATCCTTGCCCAGTTCCGGGTCGGCCAGCGTCTCGATGAAGCCCAATATGCCGGCCAGCGGGGTGCGCAGTTCATGGCTGGCATTGGCGACGAAATCGACGCGCATCCGCTCGGCCGCATAGGTGCCGCTATGGTCGACCAGATGGACGAGCCGGCGCATGTCGCCGACTGCGCCCACCGACGCGATGCGCATCTGCCAGCGCTGTTCGCGCGTGCCCAGGCCCACCAGTTCGATCATCACCGGTTCGGCCAGTGGGGCAACGCTGGCCAGCCGTTCGGCGGCGGCGGGGTGGCGGATCGCGATGCGCGCATCCTCCCCCTCGATATGGCTGCCGAGCAGGCGCTTGGCGGCCTGGTTGGCATGGACGATCCGGCCCCGCTCGACCAGCATCAGCGGATCGGAAATGGCTTCCAGCAGGCCGGGAAATTCGGGGTGGGCGAACAGGTCGGGCGCATCGAGCGCGATCGTCGGCACGTCGCGGCCGACCGGCACGCCTTCGGCCGTGATGACCAGCACGATCAGGCCGGCGAGCACCGGCAGGGCGATGGTGAGCGGCGATCCGCCGAGAATCAGGGCACCGCCCGTGCCCAGCAAAAGCACGGCCAGCGAGGCCGTAATCTGAGAAATTGTCAGTCGATTCATGGTTACCGCGCTGGATTCTTCGCGCATTTGCTGCGATGGCTGTGATCAATAGCGCCCAATATTTACGCTTTGGCAAGCGCGATAGCGGAACATTGTGACATGAGCGAGCCCATCCCCGGACCGGAAAGCGTGGAGCCTGAAAAGGCGGCAACGGACGTATCTGCACCCGATCTGGCTGTTGCGTCGCGGCGCCAGTTGCTGATGGGCGGCGCGGTCGCGGCATCGGCGATCGTGTCGATCCGCCCGGCGCTGGCGAATACTGCCGCCTCGGTCCTCAACTGCACCATTCCGGTGCCCGATCCGTCGCGGTCGGGCAATTATATCGCGCCCAATGGCCAGATGGTGCCGGCGGGGACGCCGGGCGCCTATCCGGCGAGCGGGCGCACCTATACCGGCGAACAGGTCAAGCAGGCGCTGCGCGGTCGGCCGCTGCCCGGCACCAGCTATGAGCAGAACCAGGCCTATCTGAACTATATCCGCCGCCTCCAGTCGGGACAGAGCGGCTTCACCTGTTTCGCATCGCTGCAAATGCCACGCTAAGCCCCAAAGCCGCGTCGAACTGAAAGAACCGATTACGGGTCGCCCGCGTTGACGGCGTCGAAGCATCGACATTTCCGTCGAGCGCAAGGGCGACACCATGTTCCATGCACGCCAGGTGGCGGCACATTCTCCATTCGCGGTCGTCTATCTCTATCGCCCCGGTGACGGGGGGCTTGACCGGGTCGCGATCCAGCTTGCCAATCATCTCCACCGGCGCGGCCTGCGGGTCGAACTGTGGCTGGCGCATCTTGACGGGCCGCTGGCCGGGATGATCGACCCGGCGCTGACGGTTCGCCGTGTCTGTGCGCCACGCTGGGCCCGGCGATTGTCGATGATCGCGCAATTCCTGCCGCTGGCCGCGATGGTGCGGCGCCATCGGCCCGATGTCGTCTATTCGGCTGGTAACCAGAGCAATATGCTGGTCGCCGCCGCGACGCTGGGCACGCAGACCCGCGCGGTCGGCCGCATTTCCAACCCGATTGTCCGGCCGGGGCAGCAGGGCCTGTCCGCCTGGGCGCGCAAGACGCGGTTTCGCGCGATTGCCAGGGCCTGCAGCATGACCATCGTCATGGGCGAGACCGACCGGCAATTGCTGGCCGAGGAAGGGCCGTTGGGCGGTCGCGACGTGCGGCTGATGCCGCGCCCCACCGTCACCCGGCTGATGGAACAGGCCTGCAACGATCGCGGCACAGCCTGTTGCCCGCAGCGCCCGGCCCAATTGCTGATGGTCGGGCGGCTGGCGCCGCAGAAGGATCAGGCGACCGCGCTGGCCGCGCTGGCGCAATTGCGGAATCGCGACTGGCGGCTGCGCATCGTCGGGCAGGGACCGCTGCGCGCGCAGTTGGAGACGCAATGCGCGCGGCTGGGCCTGTCGGACCGGGTCGAGTTTCTGGGCTTCGTTGATTGTCCGCACCGCATGGCCAGCCTGTTTGCCGAAGCGGACCTGCTGTTGCAGCCGTCCTGCTGGGAAGGGCTGGCCGGCACGATGATCGAGGCGCTGGGCTGTGGCGCGGGCGTGGTGGCGACCGATTGCACCCGCAATATCCATCCGCTGCTGGCCGCCGCCGGCCAGCATCCGCCGGTGCCGGTCGGCCATGTCGATGGCTTTGCCCGTGCGATCGAATGGGCGCTGGCCCATCCCGCGCCGCCCGAGCAGCTGGCGCAGGCGGTGCGCGAACATGGGCTGGACCGGGCGCTCGACACCTATATGCGCGCGCTGATGACGGTCGGCGCGCGGGAGCTTCCGGTCGGCGTTGCGCTGCAGGCCTTTCCCTGATGCGTTAGGCACTTGGCTACCCTTTTGGCTTTAGGGCAAGAGGGAGCCATGGAGGTGTCGGACGCGTGGTCAGGGAAGAACTATATCGTCGAGAAGGGGCGGAGGCGATCATCGTCCGGCCGCTGGATGATATCGTCCTGCTCTATCATCGCCCGTCGGGCCAGACCCATATGGTGATCAGCCCGGTGCCCGAGATATTGGAGGCCATGGCCGACGGCCTGCCGGCGAGCGCGACGATGCTGCGCGATCGGCTGGCCCTGCTCTATGATCTGGGCGAGGGCGATGTGGTGGGCGAGATCGGCCAGCATCTCGCCTATCTCGACCGGATCGGGCTGGTGCGGCCGGCATGAGGCACAGCCTGACCCTGCGCATCGGCCCGGCGACCTTCCGCATCGGTTCGGCCTGGGCGCAGCCGATCGACCAGTTGAAGCGCCTCTATGCCGATTATCCCGACGTCGGTGGCGCGATCGCCGATTTCACCGTGCGGTTGCAGCCGACCAGCGCTGTCCGGCGCTGGGTGCGACCGTCCATCTTCATCACCGGCGATCATGGCCTGGCCGACGCGGCGCCGATGAGCCTGGCCCATGGGCTGCTGGCAGCGGAAATGGGGATGAACCTGCAGATGGCGCTGGGCTGGCGCCGGCATCTGCTGCTCCACGCGTCGAGCGTCGAGAAGGATGGGCGGGTGCTGGTGATGACCGGCGAGTCCGGGTCGGGCAAGTCGACGCTGGCGGCGCAACTGGGTGAACGTGGCTGGCGTCTGATGGGGGACGAGTTTGCGCTGCTGGATCTCGACAGCGGGGCGATATTGCCCTTTCCCCGGCTGGTGTCGCTCAAGAACAAGGCGATCGACGTGATCGCGGGCGAGGTGCCGGCGGCGCGCATGGGGCCGCTGCTGGGCGCGACGGCCAAGGGCGATATCCGCCATATGGTGCCGCGCGCCGACGCGGTGGCGCGGATGGGCGAGGGCGGGATGCCGGCGCTGCTGCTGTTCCCCCGCTTCGGCTCCGGGCCGGCGGAGCGGCCGGTGGGGCAGGGCGAGGTGTTCATGCGCCTGACTCAGGCATCGACCAATTATGTGGCGCTCGGCGAACCGGCGTTCGCCGCGCTGACGCGCTTCGTGGCGCAGGTGCCGGCGCGGGCGATCGACTTCCCGTCGGGGGATGCGGCGATCGCCCTGGTCGATCGGCTGTGGAGCGAGATCGCATGAGCGCGGCGCTGCTGGTCGGGGCCTTGCGCGATCCGGCGACGACGGCGGGGCTGGATGCGGCCGGCTGGAACAGCCTGATCGCGATGGCGCGGGCGGAACGGCTGATCGGCACGCTCGCCTTCCGGCTGGAGGGACGGGCCGTGCTCGATGCGGTACGGCCGATCCTGGCGGATGCACGGGAGGATGCGGCGCGGGAGGCGCGCCAGGCGATCTGGGAAGCAGACCGGGCGCGGGCGGCGCTGGCACCGATCGGCTTGCCGGTGATCCTGCTCAAGGGCACGGCCTATGCGGCGGCGGGCCTGCCGGCGGGGCGGGGGCGCTTCATCGGTGACCTCGACATATTGGTGCCGCGCGACCGGATCGATGCGGCGGCCGATGCGCTGATCGCGGCCGGCTGGGAATGGGTCAAGGAAGACCCCTATGACGACGCCTATTATCGGCAGTGGATGCATGAGCTGCCGCCGATGATCCACGCCGAGCGCGACCGGATGATCGACGTGCATCATACCGTGCTGCCGCTGACCGCGCGGCCCACGCCGGATGCGGCCGCGATGATGGCGGATGCGGTTTCGATAGCCGATGGATTATATATGCTGTCGGCAGAGGATCGTGTCTGTCATGCGGTCGCCCATCTGCTGGCGGACGGCGATTTGCAGGGCGGCCTGCGCAACCTGTGGGACATTCACTGCCTGCTGGCCGATATTGATCCCCAAGCGTTAGAAGCGCGGGCGGCCCGGCATGGGATATTTCCCCATGTGCGGCAGGCGCAGCGGCTGGCCGCGGCGATCTATGGCGCGGGCGGGCGGCTGACCCTGTGGGACCGGCTGGTGCGGGCGCGGTTGCTGGCGCGCAACGGCTGGGGGCAGGAGACGCGCAAAGCGCTGGTCTTCGCTTTCTTCGTGCGGTCTCACTGGCTGCGCATGCCGCCGCTGATGCTGGCGCGCCATCTGCTGACCAAATGGCGCAAGGGGCATCGGCCGCAATAGGTCAGGCGGTGGATAACGAGGCTTCCAGCGCGAGGCCGGCCATGTCGGCGATGGCGAGCAGCCGCTCGATCGGCTTGCCGTCACGGGCATCGGACGACAGGCCGGACATGACCGTCACCATATAATCGGCGACCGGCAGCGCCTGCTCGGGATGGTCGGGGGTCAGATAGTCCCGGACCCGGTCGACGCTCCTGTCCTTCCAGCATCGCGCCTGTGCGGCGGCGGTGGCGTCGGCGCCGCGCGCGGCCTCCAGCACCATGCAGCCCGGTGCGGCGGGGTCGGCGGCATAGATGCGCGCGGCGGTGCGCAGAAGCTGCGTCAATGCAGTGGCCGGCGGCGTGCCGGGCACGAGGATATCGTCCACCGGCAGGGCATCGCGGGCATAGCGCGCCAGCACCCGGTCGAACAGGGCCGCCTTGTCACCGAAAGCGGCATAGAGGCTGGGCGGATTGATCCCCATCGCCTGCGCCAGCGCGGCGACGCCGACACCATCATAGCCATGTTGATGAAACAGCGCCTGCGCCGCAGAAAGGGCGGCGTCCTCATCGAAGGAACGCGGGCGGCCCCGGCTCTTGGCTTTTTCTTTAATGGTCATTACAAAAATCCTTGACGGGCGCGATCGGCAATTTATATAGCGATCATTACAAATTTAGCAAGGAATTGTCCCATGACCGATTTCACTGCCAAGAAAGTCCTCGTCCTCGGCGGCAGCCGGGGTATCGGTGCCGCGATCGTGCGGCGTTTTGCCGGTGACGGCGCCGATGTCGCCTTCACCTATGCCGGGTCGCAGGATGCCGCCACCGCGCTTGCCGCCGATGTCGGCGCGCGTGCCATCCGCTCCGACGCGGCCGATCGCCAGGCGGTGATCGATGTGGTGGCGGGCGAGGGCGCGCTCGACATACTGGTCGTCAATGCCGGCACGCTGGTGCTGGGCGACCCGCTGACGCTGGACGCCGATGCGGTCGACCGGATGATCGATATCAATGTCCGTGCGCCCTATCATGCGGCGGTCGAGGCGGCGCGGCAGATGAACGATGGCGGACGAATCATCGTTATCGGTTCGGTCAATGGCGACCGCATGCCGTTCGAGGGTGGCGCGGCCTATGCGCTGACCAAGTCGGCGCTGCAGGGCATGGCCCGTGGCCTGGCCCGTGACTTTGGTGCGCGCGGCATCACCGTCAACATCATCCAGCCCGGCCCGACCAATACCGACATGAACCCGGCCGATGGCCCGATGAGCGCCACCATGCACGGCTTCATGGCGATCAAGCGCCATGCCACGGGCGAGGAAATTGCCGGGTTGGCCGCCTATCTGGCGGGGCCGGAAGCCGGCATCATCACCGGCGCGATGCACACGATCGACGGCGGCTTCGGCGCTTGATCGTCCGTTCGGGAGGGGCGGCTGAAAGGCCGCTCCATCCTGTTGCGCCGCCTCTTTTCTTCGCGGCGCGCGATGCTATGATAAGCGCCAACGGGCCGTGCGGGCGCCCGTTCAGGCGATGATCGTCCAAGTTCCGCTCCATGCGCCGCGCCTGCGGCAGGAGCCGATGACGATGACGACACTGGATGATGGTCCGCCGCCGATCCGCCTGTTCCCGCTATTCCTCAAATTCCTGCGCTTTGGCTGCCTGGCCTTTGGCGGGCCGGTCGCGCAGATCGCCATGCTGCGCCAGACCCTGGTCGAGGAAGAGCGCTGGCTGTCCGGGCCGCGCTTCAACCGCTTGCTCGCGGTGATGCAGATATTGCCGGGCCCCGAAGCCCATGAACTATGCGTCCATATGGGCATGATGGCGGGCGGGCGGATCGGCGGGCTGCTGGCGGGGCTGGGCTTCATGCTGCCCGGTCTGATGCTGATGCTGGTCGCCGCCTGGCTCTATCGCGACTGGATCGCCGGCGCGGGCTGGGCGCTGCCGGTGCTGTTCGGCATCCAGCTGGTGGTGCTGGCGATCATCGCGCGCGCGGTGCAGCGGATCGGCGGCCATGTGCTGGAGGATCGGCTGCTTTGGGCGCTGGCGATCGGTGCCTTTGCCGCGACTTTGCTCGGCACGCCTTTCTGGATTCCGCTGCTGGCGGCGGGGCTGGTCCATGCCTTTCGCGCGCGGCCCATATTGATCGGTGCAGTGCTGGTCGGGGCGGTCATGCTGGCGTTGCTGCTGCACAAAGGAACAGTGGCGGTTGCGCCGATCCCGATGGCGGCTGGTGCCGCACGGCCCGACATGTTGCTGTTGTTCATCGCCGGGCTGAAGGGCGGACTGCTCACCTTTGGCGGCGCTTATACCGCCATTCCCTATGTGCGCGGCGATACGGTCGGGCGCGGCTGGCTGTCGGACGGGCTGTTCCTCGACGGGGTGGCGCTGGCCGGGATATTGCCCGCGCCGCTGGTAATCTTCGCGACCTTTGCCGGCTATATGGCCGGGGGGCTGGGCGGCGCGCTGGCGATCACGGCGGGAATGTTCCTGCCCGCCCTCGCCCTTTTCCTGATCTTCTATGAGCGGCTGGAAGCGCTGGTCGAAAATCCGGCGCTCCACCATCTGCTGGCCGGGGTCGCGGCGGCGGTGGTCGGGGTGATCGCGGCGACCCTGGTGCAACTGGGTTGGGCGGCGGCGATGCGGGCGGACCGGCTCTGGGCGGCGGGCCTGATCCTGCTGGTCGGCGCGCTCTGCGCCTGGCGGATCAAGGGGCGGTGGAGCATGCCGGCGATCATCGCGCTGGGCGGTGGCTCGGGGTGGTTGTTGCAGCCCTGACAGGGGCGCCATGCAACGGTTCATCGCAGCTTAAGCACGGGAGGCGGAAGGGCGGCCTTTCCGCCTTTCTTCCCGGACATATGCGTGATGCCGTCGATCGAAACCTCCTGGCCCCTGGCTGAGCCTGTTGCCGCGCAGAAGGCGCGTCCGGTGCCGATTGTCACGCCACCATTGGCGATCCGGCGGCATTTCCTGACGGCGCTGGGTGTGAGCATGCTGCTGCTCGCCCTGCTGCTGGACATGGCGGACCTGCGCATCGATTTCTGGCAGGTGAGCAGCATCGCCTATGGCGCGGCGGCGGCGCTGTTGCTGGCGCTGCGCTTCGGCCTGCCGCGCAGCGGCTGGCGCCATGCCGGGACGGTGGCGCCATTTGCCACCTATGTCGGCCTGTTCACGCTGATCTCCGTCATGGGCGCGGCGGCCAGCTATCCCGTCGCGGCGCTGACTCATGGCTATGCCGACATCGCGTTGCAGCGGATCGACGAAGCGCTGGGGTTCGACTGGCTCTATTGGTATCGGCTGACGGCATCGCACCGGACACTCCAATTTCTGGAAACGGCCGCCTATCGCAGCATCTATGTGACGCCGGCGCTGCTGCTATGGTGCATGGCGCGGGCGGGAGAGCAGGAACGGGCCTGGCGGTTCATCGCCACCTTCTGGCTGGCGGCGGTCATCACCCTGATCCTGTTCAGCCTGATGCCGGCGGTTGGGCCATTCTCCTATCTGTGGCACGAACCGATCCGCTACATGCCCGAAAGCGAGCTGTGGCAGCAGGGGCTGATCCCGGCGCTGCGGACGCATGCGGTCCATGCCATCGACCTGGGGCAGTTGCGCGGCATCGTGTCGGCGCCCAGCTTCCATACCGCGGCGGCGGTTCTGTATATTGCGGCGGGCTGGCGGATCGCGGCGCTGCGCTGGCCGATCGTGGCGCTCAACGCGGCGATGCTGCTGTCCACGCCGGTCGAGGGCACCCATTATCTGGTCGACATGATCCTGGGGCTGGGCGTGGCGCTGACCGCGCTGGCGCTGATGGAGATCCATCGGCGCCGCTGCGCGGCCAGCGTATAAGCTCAATCCTTCTTCAGGATATCCATGGCGAGGACGGTCATCGCCTCGCTGGCGGTGGCGATCACCTTGTCGGCCTCCGGCGCCCAGAACGGGCTGTGCAGCGAGGGCAGGGTGATCTGGCCGGCCTGCGCCGCCGCCATCTTGTCCGCCGGCACGCCGCCGACCCAGAAGATGAAGCTGTTGATCGACTTGTCGGCGCGGTAGAAGCGGCCGAAATCCTCGCCGCCCATCACCGCCGGGGTCTTGACCACGCGGCCCTCGGCGAAATGCCCCTTGAGCAGTGCGCCCATCTGTTCGGCAAATTCGGGCGGGTTGTAGGTGGACGGGGTGAACTCGTCCTTGACGCTGACGACCGGCATCTTGTCGTCGGGCACGCCCGCCGCAATCGCCTCGCCACGGGCGATCCGCTCGATCCCCTTGATCAGCTTGGCGCGGGTCTCGTCCGAATAGCTGCGCACGGTCAGCAGCAGCAGCGCCTGGTCGGGGATGATGTTGTGCTTGGCGCCGGCCTGGAAGCTGCCGACGGTGACGACGGCGGGATCCTGCGGATCCTGTTCGCGGCTGACCAGGGTCTGCAGCGAGGTGACGATGCGCGAACCCAGCACGATCGGGTCGCGGGTCGTCTGCGGATAGGCGCCATGGCCGCCCAGCCCCTTCACCACGATATCGACGCTGTCGACATTGGCGAGGGCATAGCCCGGCGTATAGCCGACGACGCCGGCCTGGAGATTGGCGGCGTCATGGAAGGCGATGGCATGGGTCGGGCGAGGGAAGCGGGTGTAGAGCCCGTCCTCCAGCATGTCGCGGGCGCCCTTGCCCACTTCCTCGGCCGGCTGGAGGATCATCACTAGTGTGCCCTTCCACTTGTCCTTCTGGCTGGACAGCAGCTTGGCGGTCTCGATGAAGGCGGTCATGTGGGTGTCATGGCCGCAGGCGTGCATCACGCCGGTCTCGACCCCCTCGGGCGTCTTGGTGCGGACCTTGGACGCGAAGTCGAGGCCGGTCTGCTCGACCACCGGCAGGCCGTCCATGTCGGCGCGGATGAGGAGGACGGGCCCCGATCCATTCTTCATCACCGCGACGACGCCGGTGCCGCCGACCTTCTCGGTCACGTCGAACTTCATCGCTTTCAGGCGCTTGGCCAGCTTGGCGGCGGTGTTCACCTCCTGCAGCGAGAGTTCGGGATTGGCGTGCAGGTCGCGATAGAGGGTCATCAGCCCCTCCATGTCCCTGGCGATCAGGCCGGGCAGTTCGCTCTGCGGCGTGGGGGTGGGCTGGACCATGGCCGGCTGAGCCGGCGGCGGAGCGGCTGCCGGGGTCTGGGCGACGGCGATGGACGAAAAGCTGACAGCGGCCAGAAAGGCCGTGAGCGCGTGGCGCATATGATTGAATCTCCCTTGCTGGGCAGGAGCATAAGGGGATTTTACGGGCGTTAAAGGGGGATTGTTACGGTGCTGGCCGGCGCGCGCGGCAAGGCTCAGTAATAATCATAGAGGCCCGTATAGGGGAGCTGGAAATAGTTGAGGCCGCTGCCGATCATGCGGCTGACGCGCGAACGGCTGTTGCGGAAGAAGAGTTGCTTGATGTTGAGCGCGACGCCGAAGAAGATGTCGCGTTTAGGGGGGATGCCGGCGGCGCGGTCGGCGAGGGTGAAATCCTTGCCGCGATAGCCGACCTGCAATTCGACGAGCCGCAAAGGGGTGGCCTCCAATTTCCTGAACCCGGCCAGTTCAAGCGACAGCAGGAAATGCTGCTGTTCATAATGGCGCTTCCCCTTGAAGCTGTAGACGTTGGAATTGGGCACCATCATCAGCCGGAAATCCAGTTTCTCCTCCAGCCCCGGCACGGTGTGCCGCAGCACGGAAAAGGCGGCGCCGGCCGTGTTGAAGACAATGTCCTGGTAGGAGAAGCCGCTGTCGGTCTTATGGCCGTCCCATAATTCGCCGTAGAATTGCAGCGCGGTCGACAGCAGAGCGGCCGGCAAGGCGGCGGCAGCCCGGTCATCAGTCTTGCGGGCGATGCGCGCGCCGAGAAATTCGGCGAAGAGATAGGCATTGAAGGCGTGTGTCAGCTTGTCGATGCCAAGATTGTTGGTGTTCTTGCCGAACCATCCTTCATCCTTGAAATGAAAGGATGTCGTGTCGTCGGTCCAATAGGCCTGGGTGGCGGTGATATAGGCGAAGAGCCCCAATGTTTCCCATTTGGCCGCTGCCATCCGGCTGCCGAGCGACCGGTAACGGTCGGGATCGATTGCAGCCGGGCTATCTGTATCGACGGTAATGGATGGACCGACACCGTCCGGCAGTTCGGTTTCCCGCTGCTTTTCCGGCGTGAGGCTGGCGAGATCGAAGGAGATGGCCTCGTTCACGGTCAGGGCGGCAGGCGAAGCCGTTTTGCCTGCACCATGTGCAAGCGGGGAGAGGTCGGCGCTTTCCTGGGCGCGGACTTGCGACGGTGCGACGGCTGCGAGGAGCACCGCCAGCATCGAAGCGCGTAACGATCGCCCGCTTGGGCCTGCATGGTCCGATTGTTGCGCCAACGCCCCTTGCCCCCGTGAAAAGACAAAGCGACCCCTGTTCTGGAAGGCATATTATCGGACGGGCGGCAGCGGATATATTCGTGTGAAATGCCTATAGGCGGGCAGGAAGCGTGCTGGATGGCCTCGAAGGCGAAGACAGCGCCCGCCCGGTTGATTTCCGGGCGGGCGGCATCATCATCGCTGCGAGATGAACGCCCGGATATCCGCGCTCAGCTTGCGCAGGTCGTCGGGGCGGACATACATCATGTGGCCGGCATCATAATAATGATACTGGATCCGCGCGGGATCGAAGCCGGTGCGGCTCATCGCATATTCCGCGCCGAAGAAGGGCGTGGCGAAATCATACCAGCCCTGGCCGACGAACACCTTGAGCCCGCTATTCTCGCGCAAAGCCTTGCTGAGATAGGGGGCGACGCTGGCGTAAACTTCGCTGTCGCGGCCGCGCTGGCCCTGCAGCTTCCAGTCCCAGCCGCTGACCCCGCCGATCGTCACATAGCTGCGGTCGGTCTTGTACTTCAGCTCGTCGCGGGCATAGCTGTTCATCGCCGCGGTATAGGCGCCGTCGATCGCGTAGAAGCTGGGGTCATTGTCCGGCTCCTCGCCGGCCGCATCATAATCCTTGCCGGTGTAGCGGGTGTCGAGGCGGCCGATGCTGACGCCGCGATCGCGCAGCAATTCCTTGTAGAAACGGCCGGGCGAGATGCGCAACTCGGCATGGTCGACAAACTGCTCCGACAGGCCGGTGAGGCGGGCTAGTTCGGCACGGACGCTGGCGCGTTCCTCGGCGGGCAGGGCATTGCCCTTGAGCAGCGCGGCGGCATAGGGGCCGATCGCAAAGGCGCGGGCCTGCTGGGCGGCTTCGGCGACGGTGGCGGGCGGATTGCCCATCTTCTTGTGATACCAGGCGGTCGTCGCCATCGACGGGAGGTTGAGGATATAGGGCATTTCATTGCCCTGCACCTCGGCCGATGCGCCGAAGTCGAGGATCGACGAGATCAGGATGATGCCGTTGACCGCGACGTCATTATAGCTGCCCTCCAGCTCGTTGATCAGCGCGACCGAACGGGTGGTGCCATAGCTTTCGCCGCCGATATATTTGGGCGAGGACCAGCGGCCATTCTCGTTGAGCCACAGGCGGATATAGTCGGCGATCGACTTGGCGTCGGCCGACACCCCCCAATAATCCTTGGGATCCTTCTTGCCGATGGCGTGGGAAAAGCCGGTGCCGACCGGATCGATGAAGACAAGGTCGGTGACGTCGAGCAGCGATTCCGCATTGTCGACCAGCGGATAGGGCGGCGCGCCGTCATCCTGCGCATCGGGCAGCACCACGCGCTTGGGGCCGAAGGCGCCCATGTGGAGCCAGAGCGAGCCCGAGCCGGGGCCGCCATTATAGAGGAAGGTGATCGGGCGCTTCTTGTCGCCGCCATCCTTGACATAGGAGGTGGCATAGATGGCCGCGAGCGGCTTGCCGTCCTTGTCCTTCAGATAGGTTTCGCCGGTGGTCGCGGTGTAGCTGATCGCCTTGCCGCCGAACACGCCCTTATGATGGGTGACCGAGACATTGGGGGCGGGCACGCCAGCTTCGGCGGCCGGTGCCTCATCCTTCTTCTTGTCCCCGTCCTGGGCCTGCACGGCCATGGGCATGATGGCCAGCGCGAGCGCGGCCAGCGAAATCGTCAAACGCATTAAGGATGCTCCCCTTTCTTTTGTGGCGCATGCGCTAGCGGAGAGAGAGCCATGCGGGAAGGGGGCTCAGCAGGGCTGTTGTCGCTTTGGCGCGCTTTCGGGCAGGCGCCAGAGGACCGGCAGCACGCCCAGCGCCACGATCGCGATCAGCCATCCGGGCGCCGACGCCCATCCGCTCGCCTGCGTCACCTGATGCGACAAATAGGGGGTAAGGCCGCCGAACAGCGCCGTCGCACCGGTGGCGCCAAAGGCGAGGCCACTCAGCCGTCCTTCGCCGGGAAACTGCTCGGCCGTGGTCACGGCGCCGACCGCGCTCACCGCTCCGCCCAGCGCCGCCAGCAGGATTGCGCCCAGCAGGGCGCCGCCCAATGCGCTGCCCTGCGCCATCAGGGCAAAGAGCAGGGCCGGCAGCGTGACGCCGGCCAGCGCCAGCGCGACCAGCACCGGCCGCCGCCCGATCCGGTCGGACAGGGCACCGACCAGCGGCGTCACCAGGATCACCACCAGCGCCGCCAGCGTCGAGAGCGTCAGCGCATCGGCCTCGCCCATGCGGCCGGTCCCGATCAGGAAGCTCGGCACATAGACGATGCCGACATAATAGGTGATCGACCCCAGCGCCGAAATGGCAAAGCCGCGGCCGATCGCCGGCCGATAGGCGCGCAGGCTGAGGCGCAGCGGCTGAACCGGGATGCTGCCACGGGCGCGCTGCGCCAGGAAATCGGGCGATTCCTCGATCCGCGACCGCGCCAGCAGGATAAGGGCAGCGAGACCCGCGCCCACCAAAAAAGGAATGCGCCAGCCCCAGTCGGCCAGCGCCGCCTCGTCCAGCAGCGCTACGGTCAGGGCGGACAGCGCCACCGCCAGCAGTCCGCCGACCTCGCTCGCCGCCGATGCCAGGGATGTGATGAGGCCCCGCCGGCCGGGCGGCGCCCCTTCCAGCAGATAGGCAACGACGCCGGTATATTCGCCCCCGACCGAGAAGGCCATGACACAGCGCAGCGCCAGCAGCAGCCAGCCGGCCATCGCCCCGGCCTGCGCCTGGGTCGGCAACAGCGCTGTCGCCAGCATCGCCGCGCTCATCAGCGCCATCGACAGCAACATGGTCGGCCGCCGGCCATGGCGATCGCCGATATGGCCAAAGACGATCGCGCCCAGCGGCCGCATCAGATAGGCGATCGCAAAGCCCGCCAGCACATGCCCCACGCCCGCCGCGCCGCCGCCATAGAAGATGCGCGACAACAAGGTGGCGAGATAGAGATAGAGGGTGAAGTCATACCATTCGACGATGGTCGACAGCCCGGCAATCGCCAGCGATCGCTTCGAGAGGCCGGGTGGCTGTTGCATCGAATTGGGCAATCTCACCCCCTTGTTGCAGCGCGATTATTTCCGTGGGCTGGTGCGCCACTCTCTAACGATCGGCAAAGCCGAACGGCGCGCGCGTCCGCCGATAATCGTCGGGCAGCATGTCGCGGCCGATCGGCGGGGCGGACCGGGCCATGCACTGGCTGCGGTGGCACAGGCGACAGGTGACGCCGATCGGCGTCGGCGCGGGCGGCGGCGCATCCTGGCTATAGACCAGCCGATGGGCATGGTCGGCGGCGCAGCACAGTGCGATCGCCCGCTCCACCTTGGCTGCGCCCCAGCTGCCGCCGCCGGCGGTGACGGTGCGCGCGATCGAGAAGAAACGCTGGCCGTCGGGCAGTTCCAGCCATTGCGTCACCACCTCGCGCGGCGTTTCGAACACGCGATGCACCGACCAGAGCGGGCAGGAACCGCCATGGCGGGCAAAGGGAAAGCCGGCCCCATCCAGCCGCTTGGAGACATTGCCGGCCTGGTCGACCCGCAGGAAGAAGAAGGGGACGCGCTCCTGTCCCGGCTTCTGCAAGGTGGTGAGGCGATGCGCCGCCTGCTCGAAGCTGACGCCGAACTGCCGGGCCAGCGCCTCGACATCATAGCGTTTGGCCTCCACCGCCTTGGCGAAGGCGGTATAGGGCATCAGTATCGCTGCCGCGCCATAGCCGGCCAATGCCCGCCGGGCGAGCCGCCGCCCGCTCTCGCTGGCGAACTGTCCGTCCTTGAGCAGCGCGTCGAAGCCCTTGCGCATCTCCAGATAGGCGATCTGGAGCGCGAGTTGAAAGGCCGAGCTGGCGCCGTCCAGCGCATCGTCCAGCAGCACCGCGTCGCGATGCCGGTCCAGCCGTCGCATCGATCCCGCCATCACGTCCGACGGCAATCGCCGTACCCGCAAATTGTGCCGCGCCTTCAGCCAGCCGGCCAGGCCACCCTCGGCCTCCGCTTCCGCCGCCAGCTTCTCGGCCGCATCGTCGAGCAGCGGGAAGCTGTTGCGCCGCGCGGCTATGAAGCGCCGCGCCTCGGCCACCGGATCGGCGCCATCCTCCTGCGGCTCCGCCTCCGCCCCCCGGTCCGCCAGCGCCAGATGTTCCTCGCGATAGCTGGTGTAGAGCCGCAGCAAAGCTTCTGTAATGCCGGGATAATTGACCGCGACATCGCCGGTCGCCAGTTGCGGCAGGTCGATATCGGCGAACATCGGGTCTTTCAGCACCGCCTGTAGTCGCGCCGTCTGTTCCGCGCCGCCGTCGCCCGCTACCTCGGCCATGTCGAGCTTGTAGGTGCGGGCGAGGCGCAGCAGCATGTCGGCGGTCAATGGCCGCTGATTGCGTTCCAGCAGCGCGACATAGGAGGCGCTGATCTCCAGATCATTGGCCATATCGGCTTGGGTCAGGCCCAGCTCGCGCCGCAGCCGTCGCAATCGCGGCCCCATATAGACGGGACGATCCTTGGCCATGACACCGACTCCTGTACGCTCTTTACAACTTTACAGCAGATTTTTGTAAAGATCGACAACTGGACTTTGGCAGGGGTGCCGCACCCCGTTTCCTGTGTCTACTTCGCTGTCATTCTTTCTTGCAGCTCACCCCGAGGGAATGACGACATGACCTATCAAAGTGAAATCGCGAAGGCCGACACGCTGATCGGCGGCCAGGGCCATTGGGACGGTATTGCGCCCGAATCCGTCGCCCGCATGCGCCTGCAGAATCGGTTCCAGAGCGGCCTCGACATCGCCCGCTACACCGCGAAGATCATGCGTGCCGACATGGCCGCCTATGATGCCGATCCGGCCAACTACACCCAGTCGCTGGGCTGCTGGCACGGCTTCATCGGTCAGCAGAAGATGATCAGCATCAAGAAGCATTTCGGCACCACCAAGGGCCGCTACCTCTATCTTTCGGGCTGGATGGTCGCGGCGCTGCGCAGCGAGTTCGGCCCGCTGCCCGACCAGTCGATGCATGAAAAGACCAGCGTCCCCGCGCTGATCGAGGAACTCTACACCTTCCTGCGCCAGGCCGACGCCCGCGAGCTGGGCGGCCTGTTCCGCGATCTCGACAAGGCCCGCGCGGAAGGGGACGAGGTCCGCGCCGCCAAGCTGCAGCAGCAAATCGACAATTACGAAACCCATATCGTCCCGATCGTCGCCGACATCGATGCCGGCTTCGGCAATGCCGAGGCGACCTATCTGCTCGCCAAGAAGTTCATCGAGGCCGGCGCCTGCTGCATCCAGATCGAGAACCAGGTCTCGGACGAAAAACAGTGCGGCCATCAGGACGGCAAGGTCACGGTCCCGCATGAGGACTTCCTCGCGAAGATCCGGGCGGTCCGCTACGCCTTCCTGGAATTCGGGATCGACGACGGCGTGATCGTCGCGCGCACGGACTCGCTGGGCGCGGGCCTCACCAAGCAGATCGCCTTCACCCGTGAAGCGGGCGACATTGGCGACCTCTATAATGGCTTCCTTGATTGCGATCCGGTCGATGCCGGTGCGATCGGCCATGGCGATGTCCTCATCAGCCGCGACGGGCAATTGCTGAAGCCCAAGCGCCTGCCGTCGAACCTGTACCAGTTCCGCGCCGGCACCGGCGAGGATCGCTGCGTCCTCGACTGCATCACCGCGCTCCAGAACGGCGCCGACCTGCTGTGGATCGAAACCGAAAAGCCGCATATCGGCCAGATCGGTGGCATGGTCAGCCGCATCCGCGAGGTGATCCCCAATGCCAAGCTGGTCTATAACAACTCGCCCAGCTTCAACTGGACGCTGAACTTCCGCCAGCAGGTGTTCGACGCCTGGGAAGCTGCGGGCAAGGATGTCAGTGCCTATGACCGGGCGAGGCTGATGAGCGCGGACTATGACGCCACCGACCTCGGCATCGAGGCGGATGAACGCATCCGCACCTTCCAGAAGGATGCGGCACGCGAGGCGGGCATCTTCCACCACCTCATCACCCTGCCGACCTATCACACCGCGGCGCTCAGCACCGACAATCTCGCCAGGGAATATTTCGGCGAGGCCGGCATGCTGGGCTACGTGAAGGGCGTGCAGCGGCAGGAAATCCGCCAGGGCATCGCCTGCGTGAAGCACCAGAATATGGCCGGCTCCGACATTGGCGACGACCATAAGGAATATTTCGCCGGCGAAGCCGCGCTCAAGGCCGGCGGCGCCCACAACACGATGAATCAGTTTGCGGCGTAAAGGCCGCAGGGGGAACCAGTTCGCGGCCTAAACCCTATCCCGTCATCCCCGCGAAGGCGGGGATCCATCTCCCGACCTCGCGTCAGGAACCAGCGTTGGGAGATGGGTTCCCGCTTTCGCGGGAATGACGAGTTGGAGTTGACCGCAGGCGCCCCATCTTCCCGGCGATATCCCGATGCTTGTCGGGAAGATGGGTTCCGCAAGCGTAACAAGCATGGAAGATTAGGGTTTCGCGGCCGGGGCCGTGAAGACAGCCAGTTCGCGGGGAATTCGACACTCCCTTCGCGATTTGGGTGGAAGGACCCTCGACGGCCCGGTGGCGCACCACCGGGCCGTTTTTTTCATTTCGCTCACCCTACTCCGTTCGTCCTGAGTAGCCCCTGAGCGAAGTCGAAGGGGCGTATCGAAGGATGCGATGCTTCGATACGGGACTTCGACAAGCTCAGTCCCTACTCAGCACGAACGGCTCATGGGCTGACGCTCAGACGATCCCCGCCCGCTGGCGCACTGCCTGCTTCAAGATGTCGAGCGGCATCGCGCCCAGCGTCAGCACCTCATGGAACTGCTTGAGGTCGAACTTGTCGCCCTGCGCCGTCTTCACCTCATCGCGCAGCTGCGTCCACACCGTATGGCCGATCTTGTAGCTGCACGCCTGGCCCGGCCAGACGGTGTAGCGGTCGATCTCGCCCTGGCTACGGCCGCGCGCGATGCCGGTGGTGGCGATGAGATAATCGGTCGCCTTTTCGCGGCTCCAGCGCTTGGCGTGCATGCCGCTGTCGACCACCAGCCGGGTGGCGCGGAACAGCAGCGACTGGAGATAGCCGACCTGGCCCAGCGGATCGCCCTTGTACATGCCCATCTCGTCGGCGAGCTGTTCGGAATAGAGCGCCCAGCCTTCGGAATAGCCGCTGTAGAAGCCGCGCCGGCGGATCATCGGGATCGAATCCGATTCCAGCGCCACCGTCACCTGCAGATGATGGCCCGGCACCGCTTCATGATGGGTCAGCGTGGCGAGGCCGAATTTCGGCCGGTCGAACGTGTCGCGCAGGTTGATGAAATAGATGGCCGGCCGCGACCCATCGAGCGAGGCATTCTGATAATAGCCGCCCGGTGCGCCCGCCTGGATCGTCACCGGCACGCGGCGCACCTCGACCGGCGCCTTGGGCACGGTGTTGAACGCCTCGCCCAGCCGCGCCTGCATCGCCTTGATCTGGCTGTTGAGCTGCGCCAGCAGCGCCTCGCGGCCCGGATCGGTATTGGGGTAGAGCTGGTCGGGGCGCTTGTTGAGCGCGACGAGGCGGTCGCCGACTGTGCCCTGGCTCATCCCTTCGCCCTTCAGGATCGCGTCGATCCGGCTGGAGATGCTGGCGACCTGGTCCAGACCCATCTGATGGATCTCGTCGCCGGTCAGCCGGGTCGTGGTCGCGGCTTCGGCGGCGGCCGCGTAAAAGGCCTCGCCATCGGGCAGGCGCCAGCAGCCGGCGTCATGCACCGCCTTCGCGCGCAGCTGCTGCACCAGCGCACGCTGGCGATCGACCGCGGGGAAGACCTTCTCCGTGACGATCTTTTCCGCCTGCGCCGCGCGTTCGGGCGACAGGCCGGCGGCGGCCAGCTTCTTGGCAAAGCTCGCCACCAGCACCGTCTGTGCGGCGGGCTGGTCGCGCAGCGCCGCCTGCATCTTCATGGTGGTGTCGAGGATATAGTCGGGCGCGAACACGCCCTTGGCCGCATCCGCCTTCTGCCGCTCCAGCTCGCCGTCCATGCTGACGGGGAAGGCCTCCAGTCGCGCCAGATAGGCATCGGCATCGGCCGCGTCCTTCACCCGGTGCTGGCTGTCGAGGAAATCGGGCGTCTCGCGATAGGAGCCGGTCAGCTGGCTGAGGATATAGGGCGCATAGCGGCCCGCCGTCTCGCCATAGGCGAAACGCTCGCCACCGACCGCGCGGTCGAGCTGATAGGCGACGACATCATAGTCGAGCTGGCTGGCCGGGCTGAGCGCCGCACGGTCGAGGCCGGCAAGCTGCTTCGCCTGCGCCTTGCTGCGGGCCAGATCGCGGGCCGCGCCGGCGGCGCTGGTGTCGCTGAGCTTGCCGCGCAGCGCTGCGCGGGGGCCGGTGTCGAGGCCGAGGCGGGTCGCCTGTTCCGGGCTGTCGTCCAGCCGCTCATAGAAGAAGCCGTCCAGCATGGCGCGCAGGCGGGCATCCTGCGATCCCGGCTGCGCAAAGGCGCGCGGGGCGGATGCGGCCAGCGCCGTGGCGCCGCTGGTGGTGAGGAATTGGCGTCGGTTCACGAAATGCTCCCTGTTCTGGCCCTGGCACGAACGGTCGCCCGCCAGCCGGGGTCGCCTTAGTGCCGCGCCTGCAAGTGCTTGGCTAGAGCGGTTTTCGAACTGGTTGAGTCAAGGAAACCGATCTAATTATTTGTTTTGCAGCGATTTCTTAATCAGCAATCGATGCCGATCGCTTGGAAATCGCTCTAGGGGCGAGGGGGAAATGACGCGACAGTTGAAAGTTCACACCGTCATGCGTCGTGATTTCGGGGCGATTTTGACGACAACGCGCCTGTGGCGCGCCGGTGAAGCGACACTGAAGCGACATTGGGGTCACACCGAAGCGACAGCGACGCGACAGTCAGGCGACAGCCGGGCGACATTTACCGACCGATCGGCCCCCTGTGCGGGTAGAGGGGGGTGGGCGGATCGGTCGGTAAA